>JAEXZK010000211.1 GCA_023451415.1 Bacillota bacterium
CCTTTTGGGGGTTGCGGATGGTGTTTTTACAGCGCCGGAAGGGCCTCCAGGACGCCGATGTCGATCTTTTCCACGCTGCCCCGGATCTCTCTTCCCAGGAAGATCTCCGCCACTTGGGAGAAGCCTTCCACCGAGTCGGTAACCAGGTAACGGCAGGAGCCCTCCCGCCCCTCGTCCGCCAGGAGTCCCCGGCGGTCCAGATCCCGGCGGATGGCGTCAGCTGCCTCCCGGCCCGAGTCGATGAGGGTGACGGCGCCGCCGAAGTACCGGTCGATAATGGGCGCCAGGATGGGGTAGTGGGTGCATCCCATGATGAGGGTATCCACTCCCGCCTCCCGGAAGGGCGCCAGGTACAGCTCCGCCGCCGGACGGGTGATGGGGTCGTCCAGCTCCACATGCCCGGCCTCCACCAGGGGGACGAACAGGGGACAGGGGTTGGTGAAAACCTCCGCCCCGGGGAGAAGCTCCCGGAGGACGGCCGGGAACTTGCCGCTGCGGATGGTGGCGCTGGTGCCGATGACGCCGATCCGCCCCGAGCGGGTGGCCGCAGCGGCCGCTGCGGCGGCGGGGCGCACAACGCCGTAAAAGGGGCAGGGGGTGCGGGCCTGAAGAAAGTCCCCCGCCACCGAGCTGACGGTGCCGCAGGCACAGAGGACGACCTTAACCCGCTCCCGCAGGAGGAGGGCCACGTCCTGGCCGGCATAGCGGGTGATGACCTCATTGGAGCGGGAACCATAGGGGACCCGGCCGGTATCGCCGAAGTAGATGATATCCTCTCCCGGGAGGATTTTCATCAGCTCCTTGGCGCCGGTCAGGCCGCCCAGCCCGGAGTCAAAGACGCCGATGGGGCGTGTATCCATGGCGCTCACCAGTTTTGCCGCAGGGACTCGGCGTGGGATTTGTTCCGCCGGATCCCCAGCTCGATGAGCCGGTCCAGAAGCTGGGCATAGGTCATGCCCGAGGAGATAAAGAGCTTGGGATACATGCTGATACTGGTAAAGCCGGGCATGGTGTTCAGCTCGTTGAGGACGACGCTTTTGCCGTCGGGGCAGGCGAAGAAGTCCACCCGTGCCAGCCCTGAGCAGCCCATGATCCGGTAAGCCCGCACCGCAGTCTCCCGAAGGGCTTCCGCCTGCGCCTGGGGGATCCGGGCGGGTATGTAAAGGTCGGTGGAGCCGTCCAGGTATTTGCCTTCATAGTCATAGAGATCCCGCTTGGGGACGATCTCCCCCACCGCAGGGGCGGCTTTGGGGTGGAGGTTGCCCAGGACGGCGGATTCCACCTCGGCCCCCTTCAGGGTCTCTTCGACGATGACCTTGTGGTCCTCCTTGAAAGCTGCGTACATGGCAGGGCGCAGGTCGTCTTTGCAGGAGGCCTTGGAGACGCCCACCGAGGAACCGGCATTGGCAGGCTTGATAAAGACGGGGTAGCCCAGCTCCTCACGAATGCGGAGATCCAGGTCGTCTATGCCCGCAAAGTCCTCGGCCTGGACGGTGATCCATTTGGCCACGGGAACGCCGGCGGAGGCCAGGATGGTTTTGGCGATGTCCTTGTCCATGCAGTTGGCGCTGGCGGCCACGCCGCAGCCCACATAGGGGATGCCGGCCAGGTCAAGCAGGCCCTGGATGGTGCCGTCCTCGCCGTTGCGGCCGTGGAGGACGGGGAAGACCACGTCCACCCGCAGGTTCTCCCAGCCGGCGTCCCCCAGAGCCAGCAGGCCGTGGTGGAGAACATCGGGGGAAAGGACACAGGGGGTGAGATGATCGGCGTCCTGCTCCCATCTGCCGTCGGCGATGAGCCCCTCGTCCCCGTCAAACCGCAGCCAGCGGCCGTCCCTGGTGATGCCCACGGCCACCACGGAGTACTTCTCCCGGTCCAGGTTGCCCAGCACCGAGGTCACCGACAGGCGGGACACCTCATGCTCACTGGAAACGCCGCCGAAAAGCACGGCGACAACAGTTTTGTTCATCACAATGAGTCCTCTTTTCTGCCGCGCGGGATTGTGCAAAAGCGCACGCGCCGCATATACAGTATAGTATATCACACCTATATAGTATGCGCAATTGCCCGCCGCGCCAGAAAAAAAGCTCCAAAGCCCTGATTTTTAGGGAAAAAAACCGCCGGAAGGCCGCAAATTTCCTTGACTTGGCCAGAGAGACATGCTATACTTTTACTACCTCTCGTGGAGGGTTCTTTTTTTGTGCGCAAAAATGCCCGAAGAGGAGTCCCTCCGAACAAGAAAGAGGGAGGCAAAAAAATCCGAAAATCAGGAGGTGCCGACAAACTATGAGAGTGAAGATCACATTGGCTTGCACCGAGTGCAAACAGCGCAACTACAACACCATGAAGAACAAGAAGAACGATCCGGACCGTCTGGAAATGAACAAGTATTGCCGCTTCTGCCGCAAGCACACACTCCACAAGGAAACCAAATAAGAAAGGGGCTTTTGTATCATGGCTGAACAAGCAAAAAAACCCGGCTTATTTGCGCGGATGGGGCGTTCCCTGCGGGACATGAAGGGCGAAATGAAGAAAGTCGTATGGCCCACCAAAAAGCAGCTGGTCAACAATACCATCGTGGTGTTCGTTTTTGTGGCCATCTGCGCCGTCTTTATCGGCCTGCTGGACCTCATCTTCTCCGGCGCCCTCAGACTCATCCTTTCGGTGATCTGAACCCGGCGTAAGGCGGCCAAAACACATTACGGTTTGGAGGGAAGCAGATGGCAGACGAGGCCAGATGGTATGTGGTGCACACCTATTCCGGCTACGAGAACAAGGTGGCGGACAGCATCGTCAACGCGGTGGAAAACCGCCAGCTCCACGACCTGATTCATGAGGTCAAGATCCCCACCGAAAAGGTGACGGAGATCAAGGACAACCAGAAAAAAGAAGTGGAGCGCAAGCTCTTCCCCAGCTATGTGCTGGTGAAGATGATCATGACCGACGACAGCTGGTATGTGGTGCGCAATATCCGCGGCGTCACAGGCTTCGTGGGCCCCGGCTCCAAGCCCATCCCCCTCACCGACGCAGAGGTGGCCCGCTTTGGCGTGGAGACCAAGGAGATCGTGGTCAACTATGCCAAGGGCGACAGCGTCATGGTCGCCGAAGGACCCATGGAAGGCTTCATCGGCATTGTGGACAGCATCGACATGGACAAGCAGCTTGTCCGGGTCAAGGTGTCCATGATGGGCAAGGAAGTCCCTGTGGAATTGGAGCTGACCCAGGTCAAGCCCCTGAACTGACAAAGCATCCGCCCGGAGAGACGGAAACACAGATAGACGCCCCGGCCGCGTGAGCCGCCCGGCAGCGTCTGTGGGAGGAGCAGCCCGCTGGGGCTGTATCCGCAAGAATTACCACTATTTTGGAGGTGCCAATTATGGCTCAGAAAGTTGTAGGCTACATCAAGCTGCAGATCCCCGCCGGCAAAGCGACTCCGGCCCCCCCGGTCGGTCCCGCCCTCGGCCAGCACGGCGTGAACATCATGGCGTTCACCAAGGAATTCAATGAGCGCACCAAGAACGACGTGGGCCTCATCATCCCCGTAGTCATCACCGTTTACGCTGACCGTACGTTCAGCTTCGTCACCAAGACTCCCCCCGCAGCGGTCCTCATCAAGAAGGCCCTGAACCTGGAGAGCGCTTCCGGCGTGCCCAACAAGAACAAGGTTGGCAAGATCACCCGGGAACAGCTCCAGAAGATCGCCGAGACCAAGATGGTCGACCTCAATGCCGCCAGCCTGGACGCCGCCATCAGCATGATCGCGGGCACCTGCCGCAGCATGGGTGTCGAAGTCGTCGATTAAGGTCCCGGTCTCCGAGGCTGTCACAGCCTTTGTGGGAGGAAACACATCCGCTATACACCACTTGGTAGAAGGAGAATGAACGATTATGAAACACGGAAAGAAATATGTCGAGAGCAGCAAGCTGTTCGACCGCGCCGCTCTCTACGATACCGCCGAAGCCATCGAGCTTTGCACCAAGACCGGTAAGGCCAAGTTTGACGAGACTGTGGAAGTCCATGTCCGCCTGGGCGTCGATTCCCGCCACGCCGACCAGCAGGTCCGCGGCGCCGTGGTCCTGCCCAACGGCACCGGCAAGAAGGTCCGGGTCCTGGTGTTTGCCAAGGGCGACGCCGCCAAGGCCGCCCAGGAAGCCGGCGCTGAGTATGTGGGCGCCGAGGAATACATGGAGAAGATCCAGAAGGAAAACTGGATGGACTTCGACGTGGTCATCGCTACCCCCGATATGATGGGTATCGTGGGCCGTCTTGGTAAGGTGCTTGGCCCCCGCGGCCTGATGCCCAACCCCAAGGCCGGCACCGTCACCACCGATGTGGGCCGCGCCGTCGTGGAAGCCAAGGCCGGTAAAATCGAGTACCGTCTCGATAAAACCAATATCATCCACTGCCCGATCGGCAAGGTGTCCTTCGGCGCTGAAAAGCTCCAGGAAAACTTCGACACCCTTCTCGGTGCCATCATCAAGGCTAAACCTGCTGCCGCAAAAGGTCAGTACATCCGCTCCTGTGTGATTGCAACCACTATGGGTCCCGGCATCAAGGTGAACACTGCAAAGCTGGGCTAAAATTCAAAATAACTATTGACAAACGTTGTACAGCGTGATATAATAGTAATGCTAAAAGTTCAGAGACAGTTGGCATCGAAAGATTTAATGGCAAACGCCGCCCACCGAGAACGATTCAATGACATTTCATAAGTCGTTTTTCGTGCTCTCGTCTTTCTGATGGGAGCACTGTCTTATATATGCAGTTGGAGGTGAAACACAATGGCAAGCAATGCAATTTTAGAGCAAAAGAAAAAGATCGTCGAAGACATCGTTTCGAAGATCAAAAATTCCTGCGCGGGTGTTCTGGTCAATTATCAGGGCATTACCGTTGAGGACGATACAAAGCTCCGTGCTGAGCTGAGAAAGAACGGCGTTGAATACGCTGTCATCAAGAATACCTATCTTTCCAAGGCATTTGACCAGACCGGTCTTGAAGGTCTGAAGGACGGACTTTTCGGCATGACCGCTTTCGCAACCTGCGAAAAGGATGAGGTCGCTGCCGCAAAGATTCTTGAAAAGTACGCTGCTGACCATGAGGACTTCGTTCTCAAGGGTGGTTACGTTGACGGAGAAGTTCTTGATAAGAACGCACTGAATGAGCTGGCAAAGACTCCTTCCAAGGAAGAACTCCTGGTCAGAATGATGAGCTCCATGCAGTCTTCTCTTTACAAGCTCTGCTATGGTCTCCAGGCTATCATCGATAAAGACGGTGAAGCCCCCGCAGAAGCCGCTGCTGAATAATCGGCTGTATAAAATCATTAAAGTATATTATCGGAGGAAAATAAAATGGCTAACGAAAAGTCTCTTCAGATCATTGAACAGATCAAAACTCTTACTATTCTTGAACTCGCTGACCTCGTTAAAGCAATCGAGGAAGAATTCGGCGT
>JAEXZK010000155.1 GCA_023451415.1 Bacillota bacterium
GGTAGATAATCCGGGCGATGCCCAGATTGTCATAGCTGACGATAAGCTTCTCGGTGTCGAACCCCTTGCCCACTTCCAAAGCGGCCTGGGCCTCCCGGAAAGAACGGGCCAGATCCTTGACGCCGGACACCACGGTGCCGATGCCCACCACCACCTTGGTGTAGAACTCGCTGCCCAGGGTATCCACGATGGAACGGGCCAGCTTTTCCAGGTCCTTGGTCTCGATGCCGCTCTTGATCTCCTTGACCAGGACGATGTCGCTTTCGCTGATGTTGAAAACGAAGTCCTTCTGCTTATCCGGGAAAAGGTTCTGGATGACGTCAAAGGCAGAGATATCGTTGGCCGAGACGATCCGAATCAGGAGCACCACCCGGCTGACTTCGGAACTGAAGTGCAGCTCCCGGGCCTTGACGAAAATATCGCCGGGCAGAATGTTGTCCAGGATGACATTTTTGATGAAGTTGCTCCGGTCGTACTTCTCATCATAATACTGCTTGATGTTGCTCAGGGAGACCGTCAGGACGCAGCAGAGCTTGGCCGCCATCTCGTCGGCGCCGGACACGAACACCGCATACTCCGCCTTCATCTTGGAACCAAAGGGCTTGTAGGTGATGCCGTCCCGGACAAACAGGTCGTTGTTTTCTCCTAGGTCAATGGCCAGGAAGTCATTGGGCTCTCCGATCTTGGTCAGATCGCTGCAGGCGATAATCGTGGCATTCTCGTCCACGACGCCGATCACGCGGTCGATGGTGTCGCGCATCTGGTACACAAGACCCTGGAACAATCTGTTGGACATAATTCTACCCCTCTTCACCTTACTATTCAGTGTCACACTCGCTGTTGTGCAGAATAACCATCCGCATCACTCAGCTAATCAAGCCTATTGTACAATTTTTTTTGTGCATTTGCAACATATTTTTACGCATAAATTGTGGTTTTGCATTCATTTATTGGACATTTCCGTTAGGAATGCGCAAAAAAATATTGCAACAATGCTAAAAAGGCTAGGTTTGATGCGGTTTTATGCTGTCAGTTGTGATGAAAAGAGGGCCGCAGAACGGGCGGCAAAAAAAGAATAACACCGACATTTTTCGTCCATGCCGGTGTTATTTTATCACATATTTGTTGATATTGTATGAATAAATGGTGTTAGTCCGGTGATTTTGACTCATTGATTTTTGCCAATTCCTCTGGCAGCAGTTCCCGGCAGGACCCTTCGGGCAAGGTCTCGTCCAGCCCCAGGCCCCCCATGGAGATCCGGCGCAGCGACAGGACTTTGGCCCCGCAGACGCCGAACATCCGCTTGATCTGGTGATACATCCCCTCGCAGATGGTCACCCTAGCCAGATTCTCCTCCACCCGTTCCAGCCGGGCCGGCAGGCAGTCGCCGTCCTTAAGGGGGATGCCTGCTCCAAAAGCCTCGGCCATCTCCGGGGTCACCGGCTTGTCCAGCCGGGCCAGGTAGGTCTTGGGCACATGGTTCCTGGGGGAAAGGATGCGGTGGGCAAATTCTCCGTCGTCCGTGAGGAGCATCATGCCGGTGGTGTCCTTGTCCAGCCGCCCGGCGGGGAAAAGCCCCTTCCTCCGCAGCCCTGGGGGAACCAGGTCCACCACCGTCCGTTCCCGGGGGTCCCTGGTGGCGGACACCACCCCGGCGGGCTTGTTGAGGAGCAGGTAAATATGACGGCGCAGAGCCACCGTCCGTCCCTCCACCGTCACCTGGTCGGCATCCATGTCCACCTTCTGCTCCGGCCGTCTGGCCACTGTGCCATTGACCAGCACCGCGCCCCGGCTCACCAGGGCTTTGACGTCCCTCCGGGACCAGGTGCCCTGGGCCGCCAGCGCTTTGTCCAGTCTTTCCTGCTTCATCCCGGCTCGCCTCCGTCCCACGCATTTATTTTCATATAAATTGAGTATGTGCTTTTGCCCGCGGGGGATCCGCGGTCCATATGGGCAGCCGGGCCCACGTCCCAAGCGGCAGCTTCCCCTTATCGGGCGTATGCTCCCTTGCGCACTAAGATTAGTATAGCAGGAAAAGGAACGCCTTTCCAGGGGGCACGCTAAAATACGGGCCGCTCCTTTCAGGAGCGGCCCGTATGGGGGTTGCTTTTACTTTTTGGCAGGCTCCGCTTCTCCCAGGGCCTTGAGGATGCCTCCCAGCTCCCGGCTGCAAAGGTCCGCGCCGATGACCTTATCCTTGTACACCAGGAGGCTGGCCACCGCCTCGGACGATTGCCCCTCAGGGGCTTTAACGGCGTAGCTGTACTTGGTCACTTCCTTGCCCCGGTACTTTTCCAGATTGAATCCCTGGCTCTGCTGGATCTGGTTGTAGCCCACATAAATGGTGTCAAATTCCGCGGGGATCGTTACCTCCATCTGGGAGATGGGGGTCTCCTCCACCTCCAGCCCCCTGGCTGCAATAAAATTTACCCGTTCATCATTGGTGGCGGCGGAGGTGCCGCCGCCCCTGCGGCCAAAGACGCTTACCGTCTCGGGCCCCAGAGAGGAAACGGCGATCATCCCTGCCATGACCACCACAATACCGCACAGCACCGCCATGACCACTTTTTTCCGAAGCCGAAATGTCAGTGTAAACATCCTCTGACCTCCCCTGTTCTGATGAGCTCCGGGCCTGTGCCCGGCGCCACTATACTTATATGGGTGGGACAAAGGGGATTATGCCGCCCGGGGCTTGTCAGCGCCGGAAAATCATGGTATTATAACTACGAAATAGCCGTGGGCACACGGTCATTCCAAAAGACAGAGTAGGGTCCTGTGCGTTATGCCTTCTGAGGCATTGCAGTGCCGCCCGGACGTGGAGTTGCCGGGTGGACGAAAAGCGTACGCTTACGGTGCAGGTCCCGCATCCCGCTGTTACACAGGTGAGGCGAAGGCGGGACCTTATCCCGGCCCGCGGGGCCTTCTCTTTGTGCAACAACGTGAAGATGTTTTTTGCATCAAAGAGGAGGTATTTTTATGTCCAAAACATCCCTGAAGCCGTCCCCGGTCCTGCTGCCCGGCCCCTGGAGCCCCGCATGGTGGCGGAGCGCCCTGGCCGAAATGCGCTCCTTCCGCACCATGGTCCTGGCAGCCCTGCTGCTGGCGCTGCGCATTGTGGTCAGTTCCTTCTTTATCCCCCTGGGGGATAATCTACGCATTTTCTTCAGCTTTTTTGTCACCGGCCTTGCCTCCATTATTTTTGGCCCCTTCTGGGCCCTGCTTTACGGTATGGCCAGCGACCTGCTGGGGTATTTTCTCCATCCCACGGGCGGATTTTTCCCCGGCTATGTCCTCACCGCCATGATGGGCGCCTTTGTTTACGCACTCTTCCTCTACCGGGCCAGGATCACCGTTCTGAGAGTTTTTCTCTGCAAGCTGGCCGTCAATCTCCTGGTCAATGTGGGCCTGGGCGCCCTGTGGAGCTCCATGATCTACGGCAAGGGCTACTATTATTACCTGGCAAAGAGCCTGGTTAAAAACCTGCTGCTGCTGCCGGTGGAGACCGCCCTGCTGCTGCTGTTTTTCAGCCTGATGCTCCCCATCCTCTCCCGCAGCGGCCTGACCCCTCCCCAGCCCGGCAAGCGTATCCCTTGGTTCTAACCGGCAGAATGCCCGGCGCAAAAGCGCCGGGCATTCTTTTATTCCAGATTCAGTATAGGCTCTCGGGTCCCAGCTTATCCCGCCAGAGCGCCTCCAGCAGGGCCAGGTCCTCCTGGAAGTCTTTTGCGTCCTGTCCATCCTTGGCCTCCAGCTCCTCCAGCACTTCCAATTGGAATGCTTTGGGGCCGTACTGGGCCCAGTCCCGCGCAAGGCGGCAGTTGGGGCAGGAACCGGTAGCCTGCATAAAACAAAAGCGGTTTTGGCAGGCTCCCAGGTCCCGTTCAGCTGCCAGCAGCTGCCGTCCGGTGACGGTGTTGCGGATGACATAGGCGCCGCCCGCAAGGGGGCGTTCCTTGTAGGCGCGGGTCAGTTCCTTCCTGCGTTCCTTGCTCTGCGGCATATCAATACCCCATTTCTCTCAGTATCCGGGCAATCGCGCTCAGTCTCTCTCCCAGGATCTCGTCATCCTGAGAAAGGACGTCCCTAAAAAGCCGGATATCCTCATCAATGTGCTCGTTCCCGGTGCAGACCTCCAGGGTCATGGCGCCGCCCTGAAGCCCAATGCGGTCCACCTGGGGCGCATTTTCATCATAAAGCCAGGGGTACCCATAAGCCTCCCGAAGATATTGCAGTGCCCGGCAGGTAAAGATGCTCAGGTCCAGCACCCGG
>JAEXZK010000168.1 GCA_023451415.1 Bacillota bacterium
AGACGATATCATTGTCATAACCCTGGATATCCTTGGCCATTTTGTCCGCCATCTGGTGAAGGGCGGATTTTTTGCCGCGCACCTTGCCATAGGAGATGAGTTTGCCCTCGTTGTTGACATAAATAAGCGGCTTAATGCCCAATGCGGTGCCCATGATGGCGGTGGCTTTGCTGACGCGACCGCCCCGCTGGAGGTGGAACAAATCGTCGGCCACCACGTTGTGGAAAAGCCGGAGCTTGTTGCCCTCCACCCACTCCGCCACCTCATCCAAGGACTTGCCCTGTTTTTTCATCTCCACGGCGGAGTGGAGGAGCAGGCCCTCGCCCATGGAGGCGCAGAGGCTGTCGATGACGGTCACCTTTGCCTCGGGGTATTTTTCCTTCAGCTCGTCCCAAGCGATGCAGACGCTGTTGTAGGTGCCGCTGAGGCCGGAGGAAAAGGCTATGTGAAGGATATCCATCCCTTGGCTCAGATACTCCTCCAGCCTGGCCTTGGCCTTTTCGGGATTCACCTGCTGGGTGACCGGCATGGCGCCGGCCCGGATCTTATCATAAAAGGCCTTGATCTCCAGATCCTTGTCAAAATCGTCGTACACAACGTCGTCCACAATATAATCAACGTGCATGACACCCACGCTGTTCTCCAGGAAATAGCTGGCGGGCAGGTCCGTGGTATTGTCGCTGGTGATCACGTATGGTCTCCCGTTCATATGCTTTCCTCCTTCAGTTAGTTCAGGCTTCCCCAAATTACTACTCCCTGATTATACACGCAATGGCCGCGGATTACAAGCATCAGCCTCCGTAGCCGGAAAGTATCTGGCCGTTCTGGAGGAAGAGGCCCTCGCAGATTTCTTTGAAGACGGCGGCCGGGACAGTCCCTCCCGCTTCTCCGCCCTCAGCGAAGACCACAATGGAGTAACGGGGTGATTCCAGGGGATAGATGCCCGCAAACCATCCGTGGACAATTTCCTTGCCGTCCTCGCCGTAGGCCCCGGTCTGGGCCGAGGCCGTTTTGCCTCCGGCGCTCAGGTACTGGGGCGCGGCCCGCTTGCCGCTGCCGTCGGTGACTACGCCCCCTAGCAGCTCCCGCAGAGTGGCGGCGGTCTTCTCCGAGATCACCCGCCGGGATGGAGAAAGGGTCTCTGGGGTCAGATGGGCCCCGTCCAGGGTGGTGCCCCGGCAGAGCGTCGGGGTCACCGACATGCCCCCGTTGGCGATAACGGCATACATCTGGGCAAGCTGCACCGGGGTGGCCGTCAGCCTGCCCTGGCCAAAGGAGAGGTTGGCCAGCTCCCCGCTGCCGATCCGGGACACCGGGGGCAGGCTTCCCGGCGCGGAAGTGATGCCCTCCGCCAGCCGGGCCGCCGACCCAAACCCCATGGCATAGGCCATGTTGTAGAGGCGCTGGGCTCCCACCCGCTGGCCAAGGTTGATGAAGTAGGGGTTGCAGGACTGGCAGATGGCCTCCACCATTGTGATCTGGCCATGTCCGTCCCGCTTGTGGCAATGATATCGCACCTCCCCCAGCTCGTAATAGCCCCCGCAGAAGTAATCCAGCGAGGTGCCGATCCCGCTTTCCAACGCGGCGGCGGCCACGCAGAGCTTAAAGGTCGAGCCCACATTATAGGCTGCCACAGCCCGGTTAAACAGCGGCCCATCCGGGTCGTCCAGGGCGGCGGCCACATTGTTGACGTCGTAATCCGGGCGGCTTACCATCGCCAGGATCTCGCCCGTGGCGGCATCCATCACCACCACGGCGCCCTTTTCGATGCTCTGGGCCGCCCGCTCCGCCAGCTTTTGGACATCCCGGTCCAGGGTGAGGACCACCCCTCCCTTGTCGGAGGAGCGGGTGTCCTCGATCTGGTAGACCTCGCCCCCCAGGACGCCTCCCCGCGCGTCCACCAGGTACTTTGTCTTTACCTGGCCGCCGTAGGCCTGGAGAAGCTGGTCATAGCCTTTTTCTATCCCCGTGACCCCCTCTCCCTGATCGCTTAAATACCCGATGACATGAGGGGCTGTCTGTTCCCGGGCGTACCGGACAGGGATGGAGAATGCCTCCACGCCCCGGGCGCTCTTGGGCGGGGCGTCGGTGACCAGGAGCACCGGCTTTCCCGATTCCAGCAGCCCCAGGTCCTGCATAAACTCCTCCTCCGGCAGCAGGGCCTTCAGGGAGCCCAGGGTCTCGGGGCCGGGCGCTACCGAAAGCACCGTCTTACTGCTGCTGCCCACCAAGGGCTTCATATTCCGGTCATAGATGATCCCCCGCTCCTGCCCCACTGTGAGCGTATAGACGCTTTGGCTGGCGGCCGCAGCCTTCAGCTCCCCGCCGCCGCCAAGTTCCGCCAGCCGCAGGATCATCACTGTGGCCAGGCCCAGGATCACCACATAGGCGGAAACCACTCTTTTTTCCATATCAGCGCTCCATTCCGCCGGCCCGCGCCGGTGCAAATGATGTGGGAGAGGGCCCTGCCGTGGGAAGCGGCGCAACGGCAAAAGTCCCGGCGCCAATGGCCCCGCGCACCCGA
>JAEXZK010000193.1 GCA_023451415.1 Bacillota bacterium
GTGCTTACTGCGTTTGAAAAAGGTCTGCTTGCATGGTGCCGGCTTTCCTTACTCCGCCAGCTTTTCGGTGGCGTAGTGCTCAGCCAGTTGCCGCTGTACATCCAAAGGGAGATCCACGCTGGCAAACAGCTGAGAGGTCAGCCCGCCGGTGATTACCGGCACCGGCACGTCCCGTATTCCGGGCACGATGACCGGCTGCTCCTCGTGGGGCTTTTCTTTTTTCATTCTTCTTCACCCCGCTAGTTAGTCTGCGCCGGGGCGGAAAAAATACAAGCGGAAATTTCATACAGATATTCTGGGCCGCAAAGCTATCTGATTTCTTTATCCTTGGTTAATCCCGCTATATAATCGAGGCTTACTTTATAATGTTTTGCAAGCAGTATGGCGATATTAAAAGGGATCTCCCTTTCGCCTGTCTCATACCTTGCGTATGTGGTTTTGTGCATATGGAGGATCTCCACCAGCTGCCTCTGGCTCAAATTTTCATCTTCCCTCAACTCCCTTATCCGTTGGTACGGCATATGCTCCCTCCTGTCCATGCAATTTTCCTGTTGACAGGATACACCATTCGGTGTTATATTCTTGCTTCCGAACATCATTTGGTGTTCAACAAGTGCTGCCCGGAGCGCACAGCCGATCCCGGACGGACGCTGTTTGTCCGCCTGTTGCGGTTTTGTTGCAGCAGAATTGCTTTGGGCTCATCTCTGCGGGAACAGGGATGCCCCTGGATTTGGCTGTGCGCCCCGGACCTGCCTGCGCACCGTCGCAGCGGGGGGAAATACAAGCGTCAATCCTTGGCGGAAAAGAAGCCGGCAGTTTCTTCCTCTTCGTTATCCTGGCCCAGCAGTATTTCCTCTGCTTCGCATTGGGCAGCCTATAACTTCTCAATGGTATCCGTAACATCGTTAAACAGCCTGCAATAGGCCTTTTTATAATCCACAGCCCTTCACCTCAAACCATTTTTAGATAAATTCCGTCTAAAAGCCAATACTGGAATCTATATTTTGTAATCTATTGTTGGGTGATTTGTTGTGAGGCTAAAAAATCGGATCAAAGACCTGCGGGAAGACGCCGATAAATCCCAGCAGGAAATTGCGGCGGCCATCGGCATTACACAGCGCAAATACAGTTATATCGAAACCGGCGCCCAACAGTTGACCGATGAAATCCTGGTTAAGCTGGCCGAATACTACGGGACCAGTGTTGACTATATCCTGTGTCTTACCGACAACCCAAAGCCATATCCATAAAACAACCGCCTTACCGGGCTGCGGCAAGACGGTTGTTTTTATTTTTCTCAGTAATGCACCACGTCCCCGGCCTCCCGGATACGCCGGACGGTTTCGGCCCCCTCCTGGGAGGTAAAAAAGCGGTATGTGGTCTCAGGGACCAGGCCCCGCATCTCCTCCATCCGCCCCTCCTGGATCAGCCTGCGCACCGCCGAGGCGCTGATGGCGGCTCCCGCCTGCTCCCGCCGGGGGATGACCACACAGCGGATGCCGGCTTTGCCCAGCTCCTCCGCCATAACGGTGTTATAGATCCCCGTCACCTGGCTGAAGGGCTCCTCCCCCACATACCGGGCCGTGATCCCCAGGGCGGCGGCGATCCGCTGGAACACCTGGATATCCAGACGCGCCTGGGCCTGGATGACGTCCTCGCTGTCCCGCAGGAAGTAGGAGGGGAAGGTGGCGCTGGAGATCATATAGGGGCCGGTGGTGTGCAGGGTGACATTGGGCAGGTCGGCCACCCCCTCCTCCACCAGGCGGTACCGGGCGGCAAAGGGCACCAGGGACGCCTCCTCCGACACCACAAAAAGATGGACCCGGTCATTTTCCGCTGCGGCCCGTTCCACCAGATACCGGTGCCCCAGGGTAAAGGGGTTGGCGTTCATGATCACTGCGGCTCTGGTCTCTCCGGGGCCGCCCTCCCCCAGCTCCGCCAGATAATGGACAAAGCCGTCCCGGCGGTTCTCCATAAACACCACCTGGCCCGGCACCCGGCAGATCTCATAAAACCCCAGGTCGCCAAAAAACTTGGCCGTGCTGCACTTGGTGTAAAGGAACAGGTCAAAAATCCCCCTCTGGGCCTGGTAGCTGACAAGACGCGTCACCACCCGGTTCATCAGGCCCTCCCCCTGGTGGCGGGAATCCACCGCCATGCACCTCAGGGTGTTCTTAAAGACCGACCCGGTGGCGATGAGCTCCCCTTCCCCGTCGTAAAGGCCCAGGGTATACTCCAGGTTTCCATCCTTCCGGATACCCTCCCGCTCCAGGAGCGCATCCAGCTGGGCCGACGCCCGCCTGTTTCCCGGGTAAATTTCATATTCCGCGTATTCCTGATCAAACATGGCAACCATCCTCTCCGCTCTGCTTACTATCTGGTTCTAGGATACACTATTTGGGGCTGCTTCGCCATAAAAAACTTAGCCGCCCGGCTGTAAAAACATATCGCCCCCCATTTATTTCCGCCCGCATATAGGGCACGGTCCGGGCGCGCCGTTATAACCATGGGAATAAACAGCGGCCCAGCAGCTGTTTTTTGTTCCCAGGTAGTGCCCCTTTCCGGCTTTTATGCTACAATAGTAGCAAAATAAAAGTAAGGAGCACCGCCCTTATGATCAACGATCCATACGGCCCTGTCTCGCTGGAGGAGATGCTGGCCGCCCGGGACCACCGGGCAGCGCGGCAGCGGGAGATGCTTTCCGCCAACGGCCTGCCCCTGATCAGCTTCACCCTGAACCTGGCCGGCCCATACAAGCGTTCCCTTCCCGCGGACCGCGCTTTTGACGAAGGGGTCCGGCTCATCCTGGGCCAGCTGTCCCGCAACGGCCTCGCCCCCTCCGCCCGGGAGGAGGACCGGGCCAAAACCGGCTGCGAGCTCCGCCTGTCCGTGGCTGGGGACGCCAGCCGCGTCAAGGAGCTGATGGCCCAAATTGAAGAGGCCTCCCCCCTGGGGCGGCTCTTTGACATTGACGTCCTGGACGCCCAGGGCCAAAAGGTCTCCCGGACCCATCTGGGGGGCCTGGGCCGCCGCTGCCTGCTCTGCGGCGGAGACGCCTTTGCCTGCGCCCGGAGCCGCGCCCACAGCGTGGAGGAACTCCGCCGCAGGGCCGAGGAAATCATCTCCGGATACTTTGACGGCAGGCTCTGCGACCACATCGCCGCCCTGGCCAGCCGCAGCCTACTCTATGAGGTGGCCGTCACCCCCAAGCCGGGGCTGGTGGACAGGGCCAACGCCGGCGCCCACAAGGACATGGATATCTTCACCTTCATCGACAGCGCCTCATCCCTCCTGCCCTACTTCCGGCAGTGCGCCGCCCTGGGGGCCGCCCTCCAGGACGAGGACCCCGCCGCCCTTTTTGCACGGCTGCGCTATCCCGGCCGCCTGGCCGAGGAGGCCATGCTGGAAGCAACGGGGGGTGTCAACACCCACAAGGGAGCTGTCTTTTCCCTGGGGCTCATCTGCGCCGCTTTGGGGCGTCTGGGCGCCTTGGGCACGCCGTGGACGCCCGGGGCCGTCGGCGGCGCCGTTTCCCGGATGACCGCTTCCACCGTCCTCCGGGACTTTGACGGCGTCACCTCCGACACCGCCTCCACCTTTGGGGAGCGCCTCTACTGCGCCACCGGCATCACCGGCATCCGGGGCGAGGTGGCCGGCGGCTTCCCCTCGGTGCGGGAGCACGGGCTGCCCGTCCTTCAGGAGATGATGGCCCGGGGCCGCAGCGCCAACGACGCCGGGGCCGCAGCGCTGGCCCATCTCATGGCCCATGTGGCCGACACCAATGTGATCTCCCGCTCCAGCCTCAAGCGGCAGCAGGAGCTCCAGGTCGCCCTGGCCACCCGCCTGGAAGCGGGGGAGCTTTCCCTAGAGGAACTGGCGGAGCTGGACCGGCAGTATATCGGGGAGAACGTCAGCCCCGGAGGCTGCGCCGACCTGCTGGCCGCCTCCTTCCTCTTCTGCTTCGCCGGGCAGTCCGCCTATGACCCGGGCCCGCTGCTGTCACGCCTTTTCCCCGAGGGAGGGCTCCCCGCCGTCAACCGGGCTCTGGGCCGGCCCTATACCCTGGAAGGCGTCATCGTCCACGGCCGGGCCCTGGGCCGCACCGTGGGGATGCCCACCGCCAACCTCCAGCCCGCCCCGGGGAGCGTCCTCCCCCCTCACGGGGTCTACGCCACCCTGTCCCGGTTCCGGGGCCAGGCCTGGAAGGGCCTCACCAATGTGGGGCCCCGGCCATCGGTGGGCGGCGACCAGGTGACCATCGAGACCTATCTCCCCGGCTTTGACGGGGACCTGTACGGCCAGCCGGTCCTCCTGGAGTTCCACGGCTTTGTCCGCGGTATCCGCCGGATGGGCGGTCTGGAGGAGGTGCACCGCCAGGTGGAGCGCGATCTGGAGGCCGTCGGGGCCATGCTGGAGGCCCGGGGCCTATGATCGCCATCCTCTCCCCCGCCAAACAGATGCGCTCCGACCCCGATTCCCTGGAGGCCCGGGGCAGGCCCCGCTTTCTGGAGGAGTCCCGTATCCTGCTGGGCCGTCTCCGGGAGCTTCCTCTTCCCCAGCTTCGGGAACTCCTGGCCTGCAGCGAAAAACTGGCCCGGCAGGCCTTTGACCGTTTCCGGGAGATGGACCTGGACCGGGGGCCCGTCACCCCCGCCCTTCTGGCCTATGTGGGCATCCAGTACCAGTACATGATGCCCGGGGCCTTCACCGACGGGGAGCTGGACTATGTCCAGGACCATCTGCGCATCCTCTCCGGCTTTTACGGGGTCCTCCGACCCTTGGACGGGGTGCTGCCCTACCGTTTGGAAATGCAGGCCAGGCTGCCCGAAGGGCCCCACAGGAGCCTTTATGCCTTCTGGGGGGACGCCCTGGCCCAGGCCCTGGAGCAGGAGGCGGGCGGCGTGCTCCTCAACCTTGCCTCGGAGGAATACGCCCGGGCCGTCCGGCCGCATCTGGGGGCCGGGACCCGGTGGATCACCCCGGTCTTTGGCCAGCTGGAGGGAGGCAGGGTCCGGGAAAAGGGGGTCTACGTCAAGATGGCCCGGGGAGAAATGGCCCGTTTCCTTGCCGAGGGCCGTATCCAGGGCCCCCGGGAGCGTCCGGCCTTTTCCCGGCTGGGGTTCCGCTTTGCGCCGGAGCTTTCCACCCCCGATTCCCCTGTGTTTCTGAAAGAATAGCCGTTTTTACGCCGAGCCCTCCCCCCCGCCCCTCCCATACACTGTATCGGAGGGGCTTTTTGCGCCCGTTTTCCGCAAGCAAGGGGGCGAACGCCATGGCGCCCTTTCCCCATCCCGATTTCCGCCCGGTATATCCCCCTTTTGCAAAAGCACGCCCCCGCCGGTCTTTCCGGGCCGGTTGAGGCGTGCTTGCTCTTTTATGTCGGCCGCTGCACGGCCGATAGATGTAAAATTTCAGCGCCGGCCCGTCAGGAGGGACCTATGGGCGTAAACCAGCGTCAGTCCTCATAGGTGTAAGGCTTGATTTCCCGGACCACATCCAGCAGGG
>JAEXZK010000229.1 GCA_023451415.1 Bacillota bacterium
GCGCACTTTTAACCGGGACGGCCAGCGCCCCTTTGGCCAGAACCAAGGCGGCCAGCGGACCTTTAACCGGGACGGCCAGGGCGGTCAGCGCCCCTTCAACCGGGATGGCCAGGCCAGCCAGCGCCCCACCGCACAGCAGCCTGCTTCCCGTCCCCTGCCGCCGCCCCCCGTCTTTGAGGACGGCAAGCCCATTGAGATCAAAGTGCAGCAGCCCAAGGCAAAGGCCAAGACCGGCCAGAGCGGCCCCCGCCCCTCCGGCCCCGCCTCCAATGTAGTGGTGAACATGCGGTCCTCCGAGGTCAACCTGGAGCGCTACAACGAGCACTATGAGCAGATCGCCCCCGTGGCCCAGAAGGAAATGGTGGTTAAGAAGCAGAAGCTGAACCAGCGGTCTGCCGCCCGCCGGGGCAAGCCCATCATGAGCCGCAAGGAGCGGGAGGAGGAGAAGCTGCGCCGCCTGGAGATGGAGAAGCAGCGCCGCCAGCGCTTGGAAGTCACTCTCCCCGAGGAGATCACCGTGGGCGAGCTGGCAGCCCTCCTGAAGGTCCAGTCCGGCGAGATCATCAAGAAGCTGATGCTCAACGGCGTTATGGCCACGGTCAACGAGGTGCTGGATTATGACACCGCCGCCCTGGTGGCTATGGACATCGGCGCCAAGGTTTCCAAGGAAGTGGTGGTCACCATCGAGGATCGCCTCTTCGAACAGGAAGAAGACGACGGCTATCAGGAGCCCCGCTGCCCCATCGTCGTGGTCATGGGCCATGTCGACCACGGCAAAACCTCCCTCCTGGACGCCATCCGCAACACCGCGGTGGTGGAAGGGGAGGCCGGCGGCATCACCCAGCACATCGGCGCTTACCAGGTGGAGATCGGCGGCAAGCCCATCACCTTCCTGGATACCCCCGGCCATGCCGCCTTTACCTCCATGCGCGCCCGTGGCGCCCAGGTCACCGATATCGCGGTGCTGGTGGTAGCCGCCGACGACGGCATCATGCCCCAGACCATTGAAGCCATCAACCACGCCAAGGCGGCGGGCGTTTCCATCATCGTCGCCATCAACAAGATGGATAAGCCCCATGCCAACCCCGACAAGGTGATGCAGCAGCTTACCGAGTACAACCTGGTACCCGAGGAGTGGGGCGGCGACGTCATCTGCGTCCCCGTCTCCGCCAAGACCCGCCAGGGCCTGGACGACCTGCTGGAGAACATCCTGCTGGTGGCTGAGATCAAGGAGCTGAAAGCCAACCCCAAGCGCATGGCCAAGGGCACCGTCATCGAGGCCAAGCTGGATAAGGGCCGCGGCCCTGTGGCCACCATCCTGATCCAGACCGGCACCCTCCACACCGGCGACGTCATCATCGCCGGTACCGCTGTGGGCCGTGTCCGCGTCATGCTCAATGACAAGGGCGTCACCGTGGACGAGGCCGGCCCCTCCGTCCCTGTGGAGATCACCGGCCTGGCCGATGTCCCCGACGCGGGCGACATCTTCAACGCCGTTGAGGACGAGAAGCTGGCACGGGAGCTGGCTGAGCAGCGCCGGATGGAGGCCAAGGAGGAGCAGTTCAAGGCTTACCAGAAGGTCACTCTGGATAACCTCTTTGACCACATCACCGAGGGCGAAATGCTGGAGCTTCCCATCATTGTCAAGGCCGACGTCCAGGGCTCGGTGGAAGCCGTCAAGCAGTCCCTGGAGAAGCTTTCCAACGACGAGATCCGCGTCCGGGTCATCCATGGCGCGGTGGGCGCCGTCAGCGAGTCCGACGTCATGCTGGCCGCCGCCTCCGGGGCCATCATCGTGGGCTTCAACGTCCGCCCCGATCCCATCGCCCAGCAGAATGCCGAGCGGGACGGCGTGGACATCCGCCTCTACCGCATCATCTACGAGGCCATCGAGCAGATCGAGTCCGCCATGTAGGGCATGCTGGCGCCCAAGACCAAGGAAGTGGAACTGGGCCGGGCCGAGGTCCGCCAGGTCTACACCATCACCGGTGTGGGCAAGGTGGCCGGCTGCTATGTCACCGACGGCAAGCTCTCCCGCAATGCCAGCATCCGCCTGGTCCGGGACGGCATCATCATCACCGACGTCAAGCTTGCCAGCCTCAAGCGCTTCAAGGACGACGTCAAGGAAGTGGCGGCGGGCTACGAGTGCGGCGTCACCCTGGAAAAGACTGCCGATATCAAGGAAGGCGACATTTTCGAGGCATACGAGATCCAGGAAATCAAAGACTAAACAAAGAGCCTGTTCTCACAGGCCATGTACCGGCGGGCCCCCTGGCGGGGCCCTGCCCATTTACCCACATCTCCCCTCGGGGGAGAGGAACGGAGGTGGCTGTTTATGCCTTCTTTTAAAGCCGCCCGGCTGGGCGAAGACGTCAAAAGGGAGCTCACCGATATTTTCCGTGGGCTCAAGGACCCAAGGGTGGACCCTCTGATCACCATTGTCAAAGTGGACCTGTCCTCTGATCAGTCCTACTGCAAAATTTATGTCAGCTCCCTGGAGGGGCTGGACCGCGCCAGGGAGACGGTGAAGGGCCTGGAGAGCGGCGCGGGCTATATCCGGCGGGAACTGGGGCATCGCCTGCAGATGCGCCGTTCCCCGGAGCTCAAGTTCATCGCGGATGATTCCATCCAGCACAGCGCCGACATCGCCAGGAAGCTCAGCGAGCTTTTGTAGGGCGGGACGGAAAAGGGGGGAGAGCGCTTGGAAATTACCATCAAGGAAGCGGCGGCAGAGCTGCTCCGGCGGGATCGCATCACCATCCTGTGCCACCAGAAGCCGGATGGCGACACCCTGGGCAGCGGCTTTGGCCTGTGGCATGTCCTCACCGGTATGGGCAGGACCGCCCGGGTGCTTTGCTGTGACGGCCTGCCGGAGAACTATGCCTTTTTGGCCCCGGGCTATGCCCCTGCCGATTTTGAAGAGGAGTATGTGGTGGCAGTGGATGTGGCGGACCCGGCCCTCCTGGGTGGCCTCCGGG
>JAEXZK010000280.1 GCA_023451415.1 Bacillota bacterium
CCGGGTCCCATCCCAGAAGGCCCCCTCCACCACGGTGCGTTCCCAGCGATCCCCATCCTTCACGGCGTATTTGTTATAGATGGTGCACGTTTCTCCCAGCACCACAGTCACATCCTTTCCTCTCAGCCCGGACGGCTCTTCTTCTCCGTCAGCACCAGCGGCAGAGCAGCCCCGTCTCCCCCAGCCAGAGAGCCGCCGCCGCATACAGACGGCCCGCCGGGGTGGCGCTTTCGCTGCCGGCATAGGTCTTTTTCCAGCTGCCCACCATCTGGCTCTTGAGAGCACCTCCCTGTTCCTGCCGCCAAAGCTCTTCGGCGGCGGCGCAGGCGGCCCGGCGCACCCGGTCGTCGCCGGGGTCGGCCCGCCCTCCGGTGATTCCGCTCAGGTAGGCTTCCGCTCCCTCGCTCACACGGAGCCAGTCCCCTTCGGGCACCAGAGCGCCGCCGTAGGTCCCGGTGTAATAGGCGTAGTCAGCATACATCCCGCCGCCTCCTTTCCCTTCTGCCGTCCCTTAGCCCAGCACCCGCACTGCCAGCTCGGGGTGCATGGTCTTGAAGGAATACAGCACGTCCATGGACAGCATTTCTTTTTTGTAAGTCATGTTGTAACCCCGCACCACACGCAGGCTCAGGCCGTTGTAGTTGGTCACGTAGCTCTCCACCCCCGCGGGCTGGGTCAGGGGCCGGGTGACAAAGGCAAAGGCCATGGGATGGAAGGCCAGGTTGGCGGTATGCCTGCCCACCAGGGTCACGTCGGTATTGTCCGCGATGTCGGGCAGGGCCGGATAGACCTCCACACCGGCAATGGCGTTGGAGGAAGCCTCGGCGCTGTCCCGGGTGACCACATAGCTCCTGCCGCCGATGATCAGCAGGTCGCCCTTGACAAAGTGCCCGGCAAGGCTGGTGCCGTCGATGTCCAGGGCAGCCGCTCCGGCGCTGACCGCCCCGTTGACCTTGAGCCCCTGGGCCGCGGTGACGGCGCTCTCATGGGTGCGCACCGCCTGGGACATGAAGTTGTTCAGCCCAAATACGCGGCCGATGGAGCCGTCCCGCAGGGCCTCGCTGGTTCCCGATTTCTCAGCGTTGACCAAAGCGTCAATGGTGGTGAACTTGGTGTCCGCCTCGGTATCCCATACAGCATACCGGGGGCTGACGGGGACGCAGCTCTGGTTGAGTGCGCAGCGCACCGCCGCCAGGTCCTCCAGGGTGCCGGGGGTCTGCCCTGCGGTGCCCACAAAGCCGGGAATGTCGGCGTACAGGCCCAGGCCGTCGCTGTTGATCTTCTGGGCCAGGGCAGCCGCGGCGGGCTCGATAAACTGCCGCTGGATATCGTTGACATTGCTTGCACCCTGGAGGGCGGTGATGTCCACATCCACGGTGGCGATCTTGTCAAGGGTCACCTCCACCGATTCCTCCTTGATGTCCTGGGGAGTGACGCCCACGCTTTCGTCAAAATCCCGGGCCTCCAGCACAACGGGCTTTCGCACCTGGATCTTGTCCCCCAGGTTCCGGGCAAAGTCCCCGGAAAAGTCCCGGTAGATCAGGCTGGGGAACACCAGGTTCTCCATGAGACGGGGCAGCGCCCCTCTGGCGATCTCTTTGATGGTGATAAATTCATTAGCCATTCCTTAAATTCCTCCTTTTGTCCTCTCCGGCGGCTCCGGGCTTTCCTCCCGGAACCGTCTCTTTCTCCCAGGCAGCATTTTCCGCAGCCGCCCCCGGCCCCGGATGCGTCTTTCGGGTCATAGGACTGCAGCCCCGGGCCTCTCCCGAGGCCTGACCCTTCCTCTCGGACAGCGCCTTCAGCCGCCCAGCTTGGCCGCATAGTACTCCTCGTCAGTCATATGGTCGTAATCCTGGCCTGGGCCGGGGCTGTGGCTGCCGCCTGTGGTGACCCGCAGGCCGCCGCTCCTGTCGCCGAACAGATACCCGTCGCTTTGGCGCAGCCCCCTCAGCTGTTCCTCCAGGCCGCTGACAGTGCCGTCCGCCTCCAGCCGCAGGGCCGAGGTCTCCAGCATCCCCCGCACCGCCCGGACATTTTTGGCCCCGCTCTGCCAGAGGGCCCGTTCCACCGCCCCCTCCAGGCGCAGCCGGGCGGCGTCCTCGTCATACCGCTGGCGCATGGCCTCCATCCGGCTCTCCAGCAGCTGCCGGTCCTGCCCGCCCAAGGCCATGACCCCCTGGATCTGCTCCTCACTCAGCCCCAGCTGAGCCAGCTGTTCCGCTCTCATTTCATCTCCCCCTTTCTTCTTTCTCCTCCTCAAGCACCGCCGCCCGGGCTTGGGCCTCGGTCTCCCCGTACCATTTTGCACGGTACTCCCACCGGCGCAGCAGGCCGTCCCGGACTTCCTCCCTGTCACGGCTGCGCTGGCTCTCCCTGTCGGTGAGATACCCATCCTCCAGGATCACGGTGATGGGGCAGTCGGGCCGCACATCCAGCCCCAAGGCCTCTTTTCCCGCCCACAGGATGGCCCGAAGGATCTCCTCCACCGCCCGCCGGACAGCCAGGCCGTGCTTGGCGGCGTTCTGCACCAGCTCCTGCCTGTCGCCCATGTACTGGGTGGCGGTAAGGATCTTCCCCCGTTCAAATTGGTAATGCCTGGTTCCCAGGCCGCACTTGAAGCTGAGATAGTCCAGCTGGGCCTGGAGGCCCCTGGCGTTTTCCTCCACCCGCAGGGAGGGGTTGAACTCGTGGATCAGCCGCTGGGCGTCCAGCCCGTCGTTATCCCCCATATCCAGAAAAAGCTGCTGGGCCACGTCGTCGGGGGTGATAATAGCGCCGTCCCGGTCCCGCGCCGTCAGCGAATGGTTGAGAAAGACCTTCTTTCCCCCCAGCTTAAAGTCCCGGCAGAAATTGTTAAAGGCAAGATCCACCCCCTTGAGGCAGTCCACAGCATTGGCAAAGATGGAAAGCCCCAGCCCTGTCCCTTCGTCGGCGTTGTTCACCAGGGCGGGCCTGAGGATGGCAAAGAGGGGGACATCGCTTCCCGTCTCGATGGTTTCCGCCATCCCCTCCGGCAGGCTGCGGGGCTTCAGCTCCCCGTTTTCCTCCTTAAAGTACCGGTTGCGGATAACATAGCTGCCCTCTCCCAGGGTGTGGGTCTCCAGGTAGACCAGCCTCTCGCCGCCTTCCAGCGCTTCGGAGGCAAATGCCGCCTCCACGATCCGCCCCTGGCGCACCGTCAGTGGGATGATGTTCTGCGCCGGCAGGTATTCGATGGCAATCCTTCCCCCTTGGGGGATCACCCGTCCGTCCCGGACCTCCACCCCTCCCAGCCGCAGCACCATGGCCCCGGTACCGCTCATGAAGGCCTTTTCCACCAGGGCGTTGGCCTGACGCCAGAAGTCGCATTCCGCCAGCACACCGCCGCCTCCATCCCGTCCCTGGAGGAACTCGCTGCTCTTCCGGTGGCCCACTGTGAGGCGGGTCTCCTCGTTGAGGAGCAGGGACGCCCAGTCCTCGCAGACCTTTTTGGCCATCCCCAGGGTGTACATCTCCCGGCGGACCAGCTGGTTCCCGCTCCATTCCCGGAACTGGTGGAAGGGCCGGTAGCATCCCCGCCACCAGGCCTCCCACTCCCGGATCCGGGCGTAGTAGGCGCCGGAAAGATTCCCTCCCGTCTCCTTGTTCAGTGTGTCGATGATCAGTTGAATGTTCAAAGCACGCCTCCTTTTTCTTCTCCCCCGGCCGCCCCCGCCAGCTGCTTCATAAACCGCTCAAAGCTGTACTCAAAGGCATCCAGGATGTCAATATCGCTGGTGAAGTTATCCAGCCGGACGTCCCCGCTCTTGGAGGGGTCCCACACCGCCTCCTCCAGCCCCCGCCGAAGAAGGACGCACCCCCGGTCCAGAGC
>JAEXZK010000004.1 GCA_023451415.1 Bacillota bacterium
CATCACATCCACGCCGGAACGTCTGGGCAAACCCGTCCACAGCGACGAAGAAAACAAAAAAACGACCTATGTCACCCTTTATGGCATTGACCGCTCCCGTGAAATCGTCCGGGAGCTGAAGGAGGACGCCTGTGCGGCTATTGGAGACACCGCGCTGGACAGCCCCTTTCTCCGCCAGCTGGCTGCAGCCTTGGCGGACAGGGAATATTAACATAGGAGAACATCTGGATGAATCAATTCGGGAGTTTGCTTTTCAGCAATCATCTTGTCAACGTAGGATTTGTTTCCTGGTGCTCCGCTCAGCTGATCAAAACCATCCTCACCTTTATCCAATATCGCGAGCTGCGGATGGAGCGTTTGTTCGGCGCCGGCGGTATGCCCAGTTCTCATTCGGCCCTGGTCTGCTCTCTGACGGTGGCCATGGCCCAAAGCGAAGGCTACAATTCCCCCCTCTTTGCGCTCACCCTTTTTTTTGCCATGATAGTCATGTATGATGCCATGGGTGTGCGCCGCGCGGCCGGAGAACAGGCTAAGGTACTCAACAAAATGATGTTCAGCTTCAAGGATATGAGCAAAATTTTTGATCAGCTCAATGATGAAATCGAGGAATCCATCGAAGAACGCAATGCAGAGATATCCGGTCACAAGGAGCTGAAGGAATTCCTGGGGCACACCCCCCTGGAGGTGCTTGGAGGCGCTTTGCTGGGCATCCTCATCGCCTCCATCATGCGCTGACGGAGGAACTGTACGATGAAAAAAAGACTGGATGCCGCCGTCGTGGACCTGGGGCTGATCTCCGGACGGGATAAGGCCAAGAGCATCATTATGGCGGGGCAGGTCTATGTCAACTGCCAGAAAGCCGATAAACCCGGTCAGCTGGTGGACGACACCGACAAAATTGAAGTCAGGGGAGATACCCTGCGGTATGTCAGCCGGGGCGGCCTAAAGCTGGAAAAATCCATGGAAACCTTCGGTCTTTCTTTGGATGGGATGATCTGTGCCGATATTGGCGCTTCCACCGGCGGCTTCACCGATTGTATGCTCCAGAACGGCGCGGTTAAGGTTTACGCCATCGATGTGGGATATGGGCAGCTGGCGTGGAAGCTCCGCTGCGACCCCCGGGTGGTCAACCTGGAACGGACCAACATCCGCTATGTCACCCAGGAGCAGGTGCCGGATCCCCTGGATTTTATCTCCATCGACGTTTCCTTTATTTCTCTGGCCCTGGTGCTGCCAGTGGCCTATCAGCTGTTGAAAACAGCATGTAAAGTTACATGCCTTGTCAAGCCTCAATTCGAGGCCGGACGGGAAAATGTGGGCAAAAAAGGGGTCGTCCGGGACCCGGAGGTCCACAGGATGGTCCTGGAAAAAACGCTGGCTGCCGCCTGCGGCCTGGGGTTCCGTCCCATGGGGCTGACCTTTTCCCCGGTCAAAGGCCCGGAGGGGAATATCGAGTATCTTTTGCTGCTGGAAAAATCGGAGGGCGATCCTCTGGTGACCCCAGCAGATGCCGCCCGGGTGGTGGAGGAATCTCACCGGTGCCTGGATCAAAAGTGAGGGGGGAACGTTTATGCAGATCCTGCTGACCCCCAATTTTACCCGCGACAGGACGGACGAAACCCTGCTGCAGGTTTCCCGGATTCTCCGCGGCTTTGGCGCTTCCATGACCGCCCTTCCGGAGGCTGGGGAAGGCCTTCGGCGGCTTGGATTGGGCTGCGTGGGGATAGAATCGGACTGGAAAAAAGCGGTTCGGGACTGCGACTGTATCCTTTCCATCGGCGGGGACGGCACACTGATCCACAGCGCCTATTACAGCGCCTGGGGGCAAAAGCCCCTCGCGGGGATTAATACCGGGAAGCTGGGCTTCCTCTGCCAGATCGAACCCGGCCGGATGGAGGAATCCCTGGGGCGGATGGTTCGGGGGGAATACAGCCTGGAACGCCGGACGGCTTTATCGGCTGCTTTGTCCGTGGGGGAGACGGCAGGGATGGATTTTGCCATCAACGATATCGTGGTCTCCAAGACTCCCCAGAGCAATATCGCTGACTTTGAGATCAGCTGCAACAACCGCCCCATCGACCATTACAGCGCAGACGGCATTATCTTTGCCACCCCCACAGGCTCCACCGCCTATTCACTGTCCGCAGGCGGGCCGGTACTGGACCCCTGTCTGGACGCCATCCTGCTGGTGCCCCTTTGCCCCCATTCCATCAGCACAAGGCCCATCGTTTTTTCGGCCCACAACCGCTTGACCATCTGTTCCCGAAACTCCAGCCTGATGCTGGTGGCCGACGGGCAGAAAAAAGTTTTTGTCCAGCCGGGGACGGCTGTCACCGTGAAGCGTTCCCCCCTGGCCGCGCGGTTTATCACTTTTATGGAAAACGAATTTTTTGAAATACTTACCACAAAAATCAAACAGAGAGGATAGCGAGTATGAAGTCTAAACGACACAGCAAAATCCTGGAAATCATTGATTCTCACGTTATTACCACTCAAGAGGAGCTCCAGTCCTATCTGGAGGCGGAGGGCATCACGGCCACCCAGGCCACTATTTCCCGGGACATCAAGGAGCTGCGTCTGATCAAGACTTTGTCTCCCACCGGGAGCTATTACTATACCATCACTCCGGAAAAAGCCTCTCAGGAGTTTCCGGTCAACACAAATTCTGTTTTTCTGGAGTCCATCCGCACGGTGGATTCCGCCGGAAACTTTGTGGTGATCAAATGCTATACCGGCATGGCCAACGCCGTCTGCATGACCATCGACAACGGCACCTGGAACGGGCTGGTGGGTACCATCGCCGGCGACGATACCATCTTTATGTTGATGCGCAACGAGCACAGCGCCCAGGAATTTGCCGCCTACATCAAGGGCATTATTGAAAACCGGACCGGAAAATAATTTTCCTCCGATCCGGCAATGGAAATGCGACACAGGAAAGTGGTGAGCTGGATATGCTGTCACAACTTTATATCGAAAATATTGCGGTGATCCAGAAAGCCTCCATTGATTTTACATCCGGGCTCAATGTTTTTACCGGTGAGACAGGCGCCGGCAAAACGATCCTTATCAGTGCCATCAATGCTGTTTTGGGGGCCAGGACCTACCGGGATATCATCCGCAGCGGCGAGACCCGGGCCGTGGTCTCCGCCCTCTTTACCGGCATCCCGGAGGATATCGCCGCACGCATATCCCAGTTGGGATACACTGTGGAGGATGGGCAACTGCTCATCTCCCGGGAGCTGGATGCTGACAGCGGCAAGGGCGGCTGCAAGA
>JAEXZK010000095.1 GCA_023451415.1 Bacillota bacterium
GCCCAGCTTTCGGCCAAATGGCCGGAGATCGCCCAATGGCTGGACGCCCTGGAGGTGGATTGGAAGGAGATCACCCAATCCCTCTTTGGATTCCTCCAGAATGGGGCCGGCAGCCTCCTCAGTTCCACCATATCCATTGCGGCCTCCATTTTCAGCGTGGTCTTTACCATGATCCTGGGCATGGTGTTCGCCCTGTATATCCTGGCGCAAAAAGAGAAGCTGGCCGCCGGCGCCACCAACCTTTTGTATGCCTATCTGCCCGCCTGCCGGGCTGACAGGGTCCTGGAGGTGGCGCGGCTGACCAACAGGACCTTTGCCAGCTTCCTTTCCGGTCAGTTTACCGAGGCGTTCATCCTCGGGATGATGTTCTTTGTTTCCATGAGCGTCCTGGGCTTCCCCTTTGCGCTGATGATCAGCGTCCTGGTGGGAGTCACCGCCCTGATCCCCGTGTTCGGCGCTTTCATCGGGTGCTTTGTGGGCGTCTTTGTCATTGCCATCCAGGATCCCCTCCAGGCCCTCGGGTTTCTGGTGCTTTTCCTGGTGCTCCAGCAGATCGAGGGGAACCTGATCTATCCCAAGGTAGTGGGCAATTCGGTAGGGCTGCCCTCCATTTGGGTGCTGGTGGCGGTCACCATTGGCGGCAGCGCCATGGGCGTGGTGGGGATGCTGATCTTTATTCCTCTCTGCTCGGTGTTCTACGCCCTGGTAAAGGAGTCGGTGGCCCGCCGCCTGGACGCCCGGGGCATCCGCCCGGCAGGGGCGCCCAAAAGAGCGGCTGAGCCGCCCCGGGAAGAAGCCGCCCCCCAAGGCTGACCCTGCGTATTATTACATTATATATTTTTAGGAGGACTGAACATGACGATCCCGCACAGCGGTGATAGGGACCAACTGATGAAAGAGCTGGGGACCAGCCCGGAACAGGGCCTAAGCCCGGAGAAGGCCCGGGAGCTTCTGGCCCAACATGGCGAGAACCGGTTGAAGGCCAAAAAGAAGAAAACCAATTTCCAGCGTTTTTGGGACCAGTTTAAGGATGTAATGATCCTGATCCTTCTGGCTGCCGCCGCCATATCCTTTGTGGTGGCCCTGTCGGAGGGGGAGGCCGGCGAGTTCTTTGAGCCCATCCTGATCCTGCTCATTGTGGTGCTCAACGCCGTCATGGGCGTGCTCCAGGAGAGCAAGGCGGAAAAGGCCCTGGAGGCCCTCCAGACAATGTCTGCTCCCCATGCCCGTGTCCGCCGGGGCGGCAGGGAAGAAGTGGTGGATGCCGCAGACCTTGTGCCCGGCGATATCATCCTCCTGGAAGCGGGGGACTTTGTCCCCGCCGACGCCCGCCTGCTCCGCTCCTCCAGCCTCAAGTCGGAGGAGTCCGCCCTCACAGGGGAATCGGTGCCCTCGGAAAAGGACGCTGAGGCTGCGGTGGAGGAAAACGCCCCCATCGGCGACCGCCACACCATGGTGTATTCCGGCTGCTCCGTCACCTACGGGGCAGGCGTTGCCGTGGTCACAGCCACGGGCATGGACACCGAGATGGGCCGGATAGCCGACCTTCTCGGCGAGGAGGGGGATACCCAGACCCCTCTCCAGAAAAAGCTGGCCCAGCTTGGCAAGTACCTGGGCATCCTGGCCTTGGTGGCCTGCGCGGTCATCTTTGGGGTCGGCCTGATGGACGGCATGCCGGTGATGGAGATCTTTATGACCGCCGTCTCCCTGGCTGTATCCGCCATCCCAGAGGGCCTGCCCGCCATCGTCACCATTGTCCTGTCCATTGGCGTGCAGCGGATGGTCAAGCGCAACGCCATCATCCGCCGCCTGCCCGCCGTGGAGCCCCTGGGCAGCGCCTCGGTCATCTGCTCCGACAAGACCGGCACCCTCACCCAGAACCGCATGACCCTGATGAAGGTCTATGACGCCCGCAGCCGCGCCCTGGCCGACGTATCCGGCCAGATGAACGAGGCCGCCCGGGAAATCCTCTGCTATGCCGCCCTGTGCTGCGACGGCTCCATTGTGGTGGAGGGGGACACGGTAAAACACCTGGGCGACCCCACAGAGACCTCCATCCTTTATGCGGCTTACCGCAACGGAATGACCAAGGAGGGGCTGAACCGGCAATACCCCCGCCTGGCGGAACTGCCCTTTGACTCGGACCGCAAGCTGATGACCACCGTCAACGAAATGGACGGCAGAAAAATAGTCATTGTCAAGGGCGCCTTTGATATGCTGGCTCAGCGCTGTACTGCGGGAGACCTGGAGGAAGGCCGTCGGGTGACGGAGGAGCTGAGCGCCGACGCCCTGCGTGTGCTGGCCGTGGCCTGGAAGGAGATATCCGTCCTTCCGGAATCCCCCACCACGGATGATCTGGAAAGCGGCCTCACCTTCCTGGGGCTGGTGGGGATGATCGACCCGCCCCGGCCCGAGGCCCGGGAGGCCGTCAAGGTCTGCCGCCGGGCCGGGATACGCCCGGTGATGATCACAGGGGACCATGTGGTCACCGCTTCCGCCATCGCCAAGGACCTGGGCATCCTCCGGGAGGGGGATAAGGCCGTTACCGGCTCAGAGCTTTCCGCCATGAGCGAGGAGGAACTGGACCGCCGTGTGGAGTCCATATCGGTGTATGCCCGGGTCTCCCCCGAGGACAAGATCCGCATTGTAAAGGCCTGGCAGCGCAGGGGCCAGGTGGTGTCCATGACCGGGGACGGCGTCAACGACGCCCCTGCCCTCAAGGCTGCCGACATCGGCTGCGCCATGGGCATTACCGGTACCGATGTGGCCAAGGGCGCCGCTGATATGACCCTCACCGATGATAACTTTGCCACCATCGTGGAGGCCGTCCGGGAAGGGCGGGGCATCTACGACAACATTAAAAAGGTGGTGGCCTTCCTCCTGGGCACCAACATCGGCGAGGTGTTTACCGTATTCTTCGCCATGATCTTCTGGCGGCAGACGCCCCTGCTCAGTATGCAGCTGCTGTGGCTCAACCTGGTCACAGACAGCTTCCCGGCCGTTGCCCTGGGGATGGAGGCTGTGGAGCCGGAGGTGATGCAGCGAAGACCAAAGCCCAAGGACGAAGGGATTTTTGCCAACGGGCTGGGGGAACGGGTGGTGCTCCAGGGCGCCATGTTCGCCCTCCTCACCCTCATCGGCTTCCGCTGGGGCTGGAACTCCACCGGAGACCTGGCGGCCGGGCGCACCATGGCTTTTCTGGTGCTGTCCCTCTCCCAGGTGGTCCATTCCTTCAACATGCGGTCTGACCACTCCATCTTCAAGATCGGGCCCTTTGGCAACAAACGCCTTGACAGCGCGGCGCTGCTGTCCGCGGGCCTGGTGGCGGTCATAGCCTTGGTACCTCCCCTGGCCGGGATTTTTGGCCTGACGATGCTGGACGCCCCTCACTACCTGGCGGCCCTGGGCCTCAGCTTTGTGCCGCTGGTGGTGCTGGAACTCACCAAAGCCGCAGGCATCATTCGCCATCGCCATGATCCCCACACAGAAGAATAAGTCTGTAAAAGCGGGCGCTGCCAGGGGAGCGCCCGCTTTACTTGACAAAAGCAAAACACTTTTGTATAATTAATTTGAACAAACAGCAGCATAAAATGC
>JAEXZK010000110.1 GCA_023451415.1 Bacillota bacterium
CCTATGACCCCAGGATGATCTGGAAACCGGTAACACCCGCAATGTTCCTGTTTTATTTTGGATATGCCGTGCTCTGTCTGATGCCCCTGGGACTGGAGCTTTGGACAGATTATCAATTCCAGAAAGCGAGAGGAAACCTATAAAAAACACATTTATTTATGTCCATTGCCTCTGATAGTCTGCCTTTTATAAAATTCTGCTCGTCAAAAAGGAACACTGAGTAGAACAGAAAAATTATATGCCATAAACAAAGAAAACCGTCAGAACCCGCTTTTGCAAGTTCTGACGGTTTTGTAATTTGTTATTCCTCTGGTACAACTATTTTTTAGCACACAGGTACATAGATTTGCATCAAATTACCGGAGTATACTTCGAAGTTGCATTTCTCATCATCGTGACGATATCCACTGATAGGGAACCATTCCTCAAAAATATACTGCCACAGATTCTTAATTGCTTGAACATAAGCAGTCTGTCCGGACGATATAAGCTGGGAATCCAGCGTGAAAATTGCGTATTTGGCAGCTGGAATTTCTAATATTTCCATGCTGTTAGGTACAGTTCCGACGGGTTCTACTCTTTCGCCAAAGAAGAACTGCATTTCAAAATCGCCTGTTTCTTTGCATTTCCAGAAGGCAATCTCCATGCCGATTTTGTTCTCTATTCCTGCATAAGCAGCTTTGTCCATATTGGAAAAGTCAACTTTAGACCAATAGGCAGCCCGGTCTACAGTGCGACAGAGATTGGTCCATTCGGCTTCATACGAATAACCGATGGCAAAAATTGTGCTCTCTTCTCTAATGACAGGGTTCATATTGTACCTCCTGAAAAGAATAGTTCTTCGAAAACCTCCATCAAATAGATGGGTGCTACTTAAGTGTAAAACGACCGTTGATCTTCAACTCCATAGTTCATCAGAAGCATTTTGAATCATTGCCTGAAAAAGATGAGGGATTATTTTAATTAAAGAATAACACAAGTATGCATAACTGTAAATGGTAAGTTGAGATTGGAAAATATTATTTCGAAAAAAGGTAAAAGCAGCCAGTTTTCTTTATGAAAACTGGCTGCTTTGGTCCGAGTGGGGAGATTCGAACTCCCGGCATCTTGAACCCAAATCAAGCGCCCTACCAACTGGGCCACACCCGGATATTGAATTTGAAGCGGAAAAAGAGATTCTGACAGTTGTGGTCAAAACTGTGGTCAAACCGCAGTTTTGACCAATTTCAAGAAATACATTAAACGGAAAAGTGCTAGTGTCGCAACGGATATTCGGGATGGATAGGGAACCACCGAACAAATGGATTAGGTCACCCAAAGCAAGCGCGCTACCAACTGCGCTACACCCCGATATGTGGTTTATGAGATTGTCTTTCCATACCCTTGGAGGCCCCTGCCGAATGTACCGCCAAGTGCGCCGGGCCTGGGTTCACCCAAAAAAACTATGGGTGCTCACGTTAAAACAAGTTTATTAATTACGGTTTTTTATTATATCGGATTGCTGCCGGAAAGTCAATCAGAAGAAGGAGAAAGCTACCCCCTTTTTTGTTGACATGGCCGCCAAATCCCGCTACAATAAAGGGGTTATCAGATTTAAAGCAGTGAATAGGAGGCGTCCCCCATGAACCATGCGGAAAAGAACATGGATACCATCGTCAACTTGTGCAAAAACCGGGGCTTTATTTACCCCGGTTCTGAAATTTACGGCGGCCTTGCCAACAGCTGGGACTACGGCCCCCTGGGCGTGGAATTTAAGAACAACGTCAAACGCGCCTGGATGAAGAAATTCGTGCAGGAGAGCCCCTACAATGTTGGGCTGGATGCCGCTATCCTCATGAACCCCCAGACTTGGATCACCACCGGCCATGTGGCCGGCTTCAGTGACCCTCTGCTGGACTGCAAGGCCTGCAAGGCCCGTCACCGTGCGGACAAGCTCATTGGCGACGTCCACCCCGAGGTGAACGTGGATGCTATGAGCTTTGACGAGATGGATGCCTTCATCAGCGAGCATGAGGACGTCCTTTGTCCGGTTTGCGGCAAGCATAATTTTACCCCCATCCGTAAGTTTAACCTGATGTTCAAGACCGCCATCGGCGTCACCGAGGACTCTTCCTCCGTCTGCTACCTGCGCCCCGAGACCGCCCAGGGCATCTTCGTCAATTTTGCCAACATTCAGCGAACCACCCGCCGCAAGCTGCCCTTCGGCGTCTGCCAGGTGGGCAAGGCGTTCCGCAATGAGATCACCCCCGGCAACTTCACCTTCCGCACCCGGGAGTTTGAGCAGATGGAGTGCGAGTTCTTCTGCAAGCCCGGCACCGATCTGGAGTGGTTCGCCTACTGGAAGGACACCTGCGAAAACTGGCTGCTGAGCCTGGGAATCAGCCGGGAACACCTGCGCCTGCGGGATCACGAACCCGCTGAGCTGGCCTTTTACTCCCGGGCCACCACCGACATCGAATATGCCTTCCCGTTCACCGAATGGGGCGAGCTGTGGGGCATCGCCGACCGCACCAATTACGATCTGGGCCGCCACCAGGAGGCCTCTGGCAAGAGCCTGGAGTACTTTGACCCGGAGACCAACGAGCACTACATCCCCTACGTCATCGAGCCCTCCCTGGGCTGTGACCGTGTGGCCCTGGCCTTTCTCTGCGAGGCCTACGACGAGGAGCGCCTGGTGGATGCCAAGGGCAAAGAGGATGTCCGCGTGATCCTGCGGCTGCATCCCTACCTGGCGCCCTTTATGTGCGCGATCCTGCCCCTGACCAAAAAGCTCAGCGGCCCCGCCATGGAGATCCGCAACCAGCTGGCCAAGAGGTTCATGGTGGACTTTGACGACGCTGGGTCCATCGGCAAGCGGTACCGCCGCCAGGATGAAATCGGCACCCCCCTGTGCATCACCTATGACTTTGAATCCGAGACCGACGGCTGTGTCACCGTCCGGGACCGGGACACCATGGAGCAGGTCCGGATGCCCATCGCGGAGCTGGCCGCCTATGTGGAGGCCAAGCTGGATTTCTAAACAGACCCAAAGCACCCCGGAATGCCATGCCATTCCGGGGTGCTTGTGCGTAAAAAAGCCACAGGGCGGCCGCACGGCTCCAAAGAGCCGAAGGCTGGAGGGGGTAAAAAGTTCCCCATGTGCGCTTATAAGAATGCGGCCCGCCGGCCGCGCAAAAAACCCGTTGGCCGGATATTAAAAAGCGGGAGCGAACGGCCCGCCCACACAAAATGGGATCGAAGATATCGGGCGGCCTCTGTGCTGGAGCACAGAGGGAGGCGATTTTGCCACCTTTTAGGAGGAACGCAGATGAAAAAAGCCATAGCCCTGGCCTTGTGCCTCTGTCTGGGGCTCGTTGGTTGCGGAGGGGATGGGGCGGCGCCTTCCGCAGCCCTGGCGGACATTCCTCCCGCGCCGCCGTCCTCTTCTGCTTCCGAGCCGGCCCCTTCTTCCGCCCCGGCGGTCCAAATCACCCTTTTGGCTGCCGGAGACAACCTGATCCACGACGTGATCTATTGGCAGGCGGCCCGCCGCAGCGGCGGCGCGGGGTATGACTTCCGGCCGGTGTATGCCCGGACGGCGGGGCTGATTGCCGGGGCCGACGTGGCCGTCATCAACCAGGAAACGGTGCTGGCTTCGGACGTGGCCCCTCCGGCCAGTTACCCCCTGTTCTGCTCCCCCACCCAGCTGGGGGAACAGCTGGTGGAAATTGGCTTCGATGTGTTTTTTCTGGCTAACAACCACGCCTATGACCAGGGCGCCCAGGGAGTCCGGGCCAGCCTGGATTTCTGGGACACCCAGGAGGGCGTGCTGACGGCGGGGGCTTATCGGAACGCCCTGGAGCGGGAAAAGATCCCCATTCTGGAGGCCCAGGGCGTCCGCGTGGCCTTTTTGTCCTGCACCCAGAGCACCAACGGCTTGGCCCTGCGGGAGGACGCCCCCGAGGGGGTGGTGCTGCTCTCCCAGGAGGACTTTCTCCGGCGGCAGCTGGAGCGGGCCCGGGAGGAAGCCGACCTGGTGGTGCTTTCCGTCCACTGGGGGGAGGAAGGGGCCCGGCAGCCCTCCCGGGAGCAGCGGGATACCGCCCGGCGGCTGGCCGGCTGGGGGGCGGATCTGATCCTGGGGACCCATCCCCACGTCCTCCAGCCCTGGGAGGAGATCCCCCGGGCGGAGGGCCCCAGCGCCCTGGCGGTTTATTCCCTGGGGAATTTTGTCTCCGCCCAGGCGAGGCCCGAGGAGCTGGCTGGGGGGCTGCTGGAAGTGTCTATTCGGAAAGAGGAGGGCTGCCGGGCCCAGCTGGAAAGCTGGCGGCTCATCCCCACCGTCACCCACTACGGGCCGGGATTCCGGGAGCTGCGGGTGATCCCCCTGACGGAGTACACACCCCAGCTGGCCCGGGAGCACGGCGTCCGGGCGGCTTTTCCCGATTTTGACCTCAATTGGCTGAAGGAACTGTATGGGGATTTGAAGCTTTCCTGAAAGGGGGCGCCGGCAGCCGGCGGCAGGGCTCTGCGAAAAGCGGCGGGGGCCCAGAACAGCGGCAAAGTTCCGCGGAACAGCCTGCGCCGGATAAAGCGCGGGAGGGGTTATTTTTGAGGGCCGCCAGCCTGCTGGGATAGGGTTACCAGCGCATACCCGGCGGCAAAGAGGATGATGAGCGCCAAGATCCCGTAGGTGGAGGAACCCAGGAGAGCGGCGCAGAGGCTGATGATAAGCGGCCCGAAAAAATCGGCAAACTTGCCGAAAATATCAAAAAAGCCAAAGTACTCGTTGGACTCCTCCTTGGGGATGATCTGGCCAAAATAGGAGCGTGAAAGGGCCTGGATGCCGCCCTGGCAGACGCCCACCGCCACAGCCAGGACCCAGAACTCCCAGACCTGATCCAGCTGGTAGCCAAAGACACAGATGCCCGCGTACATGAGGATAAAGACCTTGATCATCCGGAGGGGGCCGTACCGCTTGGAAAGAAGGCCGCTGCCGATGGCACAGGGGAAGGCCACAAATTGGGTGAGGAGGAGGGCGAGGATCATCTGCACCGGGTCGATGCCCACCTCGTTGCCGTAGGTGGTGGCCATGGCGATGATGGTGTAGACGCCGTCGATATAGCAGAAATAGCCCAGGACAAAAAAGAGAAGGCCCTTGTCCTGCCGCACCTTGCGGAAGGTAGCCCGAAGGCGGCGGAAGGTATGAGATATCTTGTCCCGGCGGTCCTCCAGGCCGTAGCGCTGCTTTACCCGCAGCAGCAGGGGGACGGAGAGCAGCAGCCACCAGGCTGCGGTGATGAGAAAGGACGTCCGGAAGGCCCGGGGAGAAAAGCCGCCCAGGAAGAGCACGGAGATGCCGATTATAAAGGGGATGCAGCTGCCCGCATACCCCCAGGCATAGCCATGGGAGGATATCATGTCCATCCGCTGGTCCTCGGTGACGTCGGTGAGCATGGAGTCATAAAAGACATTGCAGGCGGAATAGCCTACACGGGCCGCCACAAAAACCGCCAGGAAGGCGGTCCACTTTTCCACTGCGGCCAGGAGGACCGCGCCGCAGAGGCCCAGGGCCAAAAAGGCGGAAAAAAGCTTTTTCTTCATGCCGCGGTAGTCCGCCAGCGCCCCCAGGACAGGGGAGAGGACGGCCAGTATGAGGACGGCGGCTGCGGTGACGCCGCCCCACAGGGCAGTGGCGTCCTCCGAGGCAAAGCCTGCCTCTTCCACCAGCTGGGCAAAAAAGAGGGGAATGGTAGTGGACACCTGAAGGATGAAAGCGGAATTGGCCACATCGTAAAGGATCCAGCTCTTTTCCATGGGAGTCAGTTTGAGACGCGGCAAGAGGGAACACCTCATTTCTATCCGGTGGTGAATAATGCCTGTGGTCTTATGGCACATCCGCGCAGCGGGGGGCTGTAATTGGCCATTGGGCGCAGCCCGCGCAGCCGCGGGCAAGGGGGCTTATCGCCTGGCCATAAGTTTATAATGGCCGCTTGCGGTCATTATAGCATACTAACTCCCTTTATGCTATAATAATCCTAATTTCTGAATGATAAAAAAGGAGTTGAAAGCTCTTATGAAAGAAACCAAGCAGCCATCCAAAAAGCCATGGATCTATTACTATTTTATCGTTCTGATCGGGATCATGCTGTTCAATGCACTGCTGGCTCCCAGCCTGCTCCAGGAGCGGGTTGTGGAAGTGGGCTACAATCAGTTTGTCCAAATGATCGACGCCGGGCAGGTCAAGGAAGTGGCAAAAGAGGACAACCAGTATCTCTTCAAGGCCGTGGACGAAAACGGCAAGGAGAGATACTATAAAACCGGCCTCTGGGATGACCCGGATCTGACCAAACGCCTGGAGAAATCGGGGGCCACCTTTGGTACCGCCATCCCTACCCAGAACTCCCCCCTCCTCAACTTTATCCTGACCTGGATATTCCCCATTCTGTTCTTTGTCCTCATCGGGCAGCTCCTTTCCCGTATGGTGATGAAGCGGATAGGCGGCATGGGCAATGCCATGACCTTTGGCAAGGCGGACGCCAAAATCTATGTGGAGGCCCAGACCGGCAAAAGCTTTGCCGACGTGGCGGGGCAGGACGAGGCCAAGGAGGCGCTTACCGAGATCGTGGACTTCCTGCACAACCCCGCCAAGTACGCTGATATTGGCGCCAAGCTCCCCAAAGGCGCCCTGCTGGTGGGCCCTCCGGGCACCGGCAAAACCCTGCTGGCCAAGGCTGTGGCCGGAGAGGCAAAGGTCCCCTTCTTCACCATCTCCGGCTCGGAGTTTGTGGAAATGTTTGTGGGCATGGGCGCCGCCAAGGTGCGGGATCTCTTTAAGCAGGCGGCGGAAAAGGCCCCCTGCATCGTTTTTATCGATGAGATCGACACCATCGGCAAAAAGCGGGACCAGGGCGGCATGGGGGGCAACGATGAGCGTGAGCAGACCCTCAACCAGCTCCTCACCGAGATGGACGGCTTTGACGGCACCAAGGGCGTGGTGATCCTGGCGGCCACCAACCGCCCGGAGACCCTGGACCCCGCCCTGCTGCGCCCCGGCCGCTTTGACCGGCGGATCCCTGTGGAGCTTCCCGACCTCCAGGGCCGTGAGGCCATCCTAAAGGTCCATGCCAAGGGGGTGCGGATGGCGGAGGATGTGGACTACGGCGCCATCGCCAGGGCCACCTCCGGGGCCTCCGGCGCGGACCTTGCCAATATTGTCAACGAGGGCGCCCTCCGGGCGGTCCGTCTGGGCCGCGGCAGCGTCACCCAGGAGGACCTGGAGGAGAGCGTGGAGGTGGTCATTGCCGGCTACCAGCGGAAGAACGCCGTCATTTCCGACAAGGAGAAGGAGATCGTGGCCTACCATGAGATCGGACATGCCCTGGTGGCAGCCAGGCAGAGCGCTTCCGCCCCTGTTACCAAGATCACCATCGTGCCCCGCACCTCGGGGGCTCTGGGCTACACGATGCAGGTGGACGCCGGGGAAAAGTACCTGATGACCCAGGAGGAGGCGTTTAACAAGATCGCCACCCTCACCGGCGGCCGGGCCGCCGAGGAAGTGATCTTCGGCTCTGTCACCACCGGCGCCTCCAACGACATCGAGCAGGCCACCAAGCTGGCCCGCGCCATGATCACCCGGTACGGCATGAGCAAGGAGTTTGGCATGGTGGCCCTGGAGACCGTCACAAACCAATACCTGGGTGGGGATACCGCCCTGGCCTGCTCGGCTGAAACTGCCTCCAAGATTGACCAGGAGGTGGTGGAGACGGTGGCGTCCGCCCACGACAAGGCGGTGGCCATCCTCCGGGAGAACATGGACAAGCTCCATGAGCTCTCCCACTACCTGCTGGAGAGGGAGACCATCACCGGGGAAGAATTTATGGCCATCCTCAACAAGTGAGAGAAATTATGAGGAAAGGGCTTTCCTCGAAACAACAATATTCAGAATTATAGACATACAAAAGGGACGCGCTAAAAAATGGTGCGTCCTTTTTGCACGTCCACAGTCATCTGTTCGATGAGAAGGATTTGCCGACAAATGAAATGGTCGGAACAAAAGGTGATGTAATGATTTCAAATTGTTATAGAACAAGGCTTAAAGATTCATACAAGCTATATAGCTAGCTGGAAGGACTTTGCAAGATTGATTGTATCCAATGAAAGTAACAATTGCCTGTATCAATGATTTTTCCAGAGTTTGTTCTTTTCTTACCAAGTATGTTGGCATAAAGTTAGCGCCATGGCGATCAAGACAAATTTGTCCTGATTGTCATGGCGCTTTTTTAGACTCTACCGCAGGGGGAATGCTGGGGGAAAGAGAACATCCCCGGGCCTGTGGGAAAGATCAAAGTGGGTGTAGGAAGACTTGAAGCGGTCGAAGCCTTCCTGTGCCCGGGCCCGGAGCTGGGGAAGATCCACCCCGGGCATCCGACCGTCCTCCAGCACCTGACGGCCGTCCACAATAACGTTTTTCACGTTGCCGCCGGTGGTGTTCATAATCAGGGTGCGGATGGGGTCCTCCACCGGCAGAGTGCGGATGCCGGCGAGGTCCACGGTGATGATGTCGGCCTTGGCCCCCGGGCAGAGACGGCCCAGATCCTCCCTGCCCAGGGCCCGGGCGCCGCCCAGGGTGGCCATCCGGAAAAGGTCGGCCTCGGTGGTCCGATAATCCCATTGGGCCGCCTTGGGGACCATTACCCCATGGTCAAAAATGCGGGTCAGGTTCCAGGCAAAGTTCATGTTCTGGATCATGTCTGCGGGATGGGTATCGGTGCCCAGGGCCATCCGGACCCCCTGGCCCAGATAGCGGCTGAGGGAATAGAGGGCCATACCGCCGTGGGACTCAGCAATGGGGCAGTGGAGGACGGTGGCCCCGGAGGCCGCCAGCAGGCGGAGCTCCCCGTCCCCGCCTCCAAGGCCCGGGATGCGGGGCCTGGTGAAGAGAACATGGGGGAGAATGGCGCGGGGGGCCAGGAAGCCGATGGCGTCCAGATATTCCACGGGGGTCTTGCCGAACTCCCTGCGCAAAACCTCCAGCTCCCCCTCGCTTTCCCCAACATGGAGGCGGAGCGGAATGTTTTCCCTCCGGCTCACCCGGCCCGTTTCCAGAAGGGTCTCCCGGTCCAGGTTGATAATTTGGCAGGGGGAGAGAAAGGGGCGCACCAGCGGGTACCTGTCTCCAAAGTCCTGCACAAAGCGCAGGGCGTCCCGGAAGCTGGCGGGGCCCCGGGGGTCGTCCCGGTGATCCCCGCCCGAAGGATAGGTGCGGTAGCTGGGGCCCAGATACATGCGGATGCCCATTTCCTGGGCGATGGCGGCCCCGTCGGCCATTTCCTCATAGGTTTCGGACCAGGCCCGGAAGGCGTCCCCGGCAATGGGCATGCCGGTGGTAATGCCGTTGTGGAGCAGCTGGGCATAAGAAAAACGGAACTTGAGCCGCTGTTCCTCCCGGGTCAGGTAATCGGCGGTGCGGAACCGGGCGGGGTCCATCCGGAAGCTGTTCTCCGGGGTGTTTACCACCACGTCCAGAATGCCGTGGTCAAAGTCCACCAAGGCGTCCAGATCGATGAACCCCGGGCAGACGATCTGCCCCGAGGCGTCAATCTCCCGGTCAACCGGGCCGGGATAGGACTTGCCGGCGAAGAGGATGGTGTCATTTTCGTACACCACCTGCCCGTCTTTGTAAACGACATGATCGCCTTCCTCGAAGGCCACGACATAAGCGCCTTTGATCCGGGTCTTCATTGTACGGCCGCCTCCTCTTCCACCATCCGGCGCATCTCCGCCGCAATTTTATCACGCACCCGCCAGGGTGGCATCCCGCCCGCCAGCTCCTGCCAGGCCCAGTAAACCGCCCCCAACGCCGGGGGCTCCTGGAGGAGGATAAAATCCACAGGACGGCGCAGCCTCCGGC
>JAEXZK010000112.1 GCA_023451415.1 Bacillota bacterium
CGGGCAGGGATGATACTCATGTTTTCTCTGTTCAACAGCATTCGGTGCTTTGTGCATATCCAGCCCGACCATGCGCTTGACCTCTGCAATATATGCCGTATGGACTTTGAAGCCGTATTTCTCCTGCACGTACTCCTGAATACGCTTATAGGTCGGATGCTCCTTTACCTCGCCGGTTTCCACTTCCATTCTGACCTCAACCGTCAGTGGATTTGTTTCCCGTGACAAGAGGACCACCGTCTCCACATGGGCCGTCCGGGGGAACATGTCCACTGGCTGCACGGCCTCCAGCCGGTAACCGCTGCCGGCCAGGAGCCTCAGGTCCCGGGCCTGGGTGGCGGGATTGCAGGAGACGTAGACCACCCGCTGGGGCGCCATGGCGGCAATGGCCTCCAAGCCTTGGGGATCGCACCCCTTCCGGGGCGGGTCCACCACCACCACGTCGGGACGCACGCCCTCCTCCGCCAGCTGGGCGGCGGCTCGGGAGGCGTCGGCACAGAGAAAGCGGCAGTTGTCGATCCCCGCCCGGGCGGCGTTTTCCCGGGCGTCCCGGACGGCGCTTTCCACCACCTCGACGCCGATGAGCTCCCGGGCCTGCCCGGCCATGGAAAGGCCGATGGTGCCGGCCCCGCAGTAGAGATCCAGAAGGGTGTCGCCGGGCCGGAGAGCGGCCAGCCGTGCCGCCGCGCCGTAGAGGACCTGGGCTCCCTGACGGTTGACCTGGTAGAAGGAGAGAGGGGAAATGGAAACCTCCACCCCGCAGAGGATATCCCGGATGCGGGGCTCCCCCCAGAGGGTGACCGTCTCGGTCCCCAGGATGACATTGGTGCGCCGGGGATTGACGTTAAGCAGGATGGAGGCAGCCTGGGGACAGGCCTGCCGGACTGCCTCCACCAGCCGCTGAGGCTGTGGGACATCCCTGCGGGCGGCCACCAGGCAGGCCATCACCTGGCCGGTAGCCTCGCCGCGGCGGAGGTAAAGGTGGCGGAAAAGCCCTTTGCCGGAGGCCTCGTCGTAGACGTCGCCGCCGGTTTCGTCGATATACCGGCAGACGGCCCTGGCGATGGAGGCAAAAATCTCCGGCTGAAGGCGGCAGTCCTCTCCGGGGATGATGTCGTGGGTTCTGCGGGCAAAAAAGCCGCAGAAGGCCCGCCCGGCGGGGTCTTTGCCGATGGGGTATTGGGCCTTGTTGCGGTACCCCTCGTCCAGGGGGGAGGGGAGGAGGGGAAGCACGGGATGGTCAAAGCCGCCGATCCTGCGGATGGCGTCGGCAACCCAGCTCTCTTTGGCGGCCAGCTCCGCCTCATAGGTAAGATGACGGAGAGAACAGCCGCCGCACCGCTTGTAGGCGGTGCAGCCGGGCTCGGCGCGGCAGGAGGAGGGCTCCAGCACCTGGTGGATGATGCCGTAGCAGTAGCTGCTCAGCACCTTGACAATCCTCACCTGGAGCAGGTCCCCGGGAGCGGACATGGGGACAAAGACCGCCATGCCCTCATGGCGGCCCACCCCGCTGCCCTCATTTGTGATGGATTCTATTTTCAGAGAAATCAAGTCGTTTTTTTTCAGCATATCGATCATTTGTACCCTTCTCGTTTTGGCCAGAATATTATAGCATATTTCCCGCCTGTTGTGCACCGACCCGGGCTATGTTATAAAAAATACAAAAATTTGAAGTCGGCCGCGCCCCCGGCGCATTCTAATATTATCGGCAGGTGAAACGATTTTGTTGGTGGCATTACAGGATGTCAGTAAAAGTTATGGCAGCGACCTGATATTTTCGGGCGTGACAGCCAAAATAGAGGACAGGGACCGGATTGGATTGGTGGGGCAGAACGGCGCGGGAAAAACCACCCTGCTGAACATCATCTGCGGGGCCCTGGAGAACGACCAGGGGACGGTCTCCCGCAGCGGGGACCTGACCATCGGCTATCAGAAGCAGAATAGCGGCCTCACCCAGGGCGGGACCATCCTGGAGGAGATGCGCAGCGTTTTTGCCGACGTTTTCCGCCTGGAGGACGAGCTGAAGGCCACCGCCGACGCCATGGCGGAGGCTCCCGGAGACCAGGCCATGGCGGAAAAATACCGGCGGCTGGAGGACGCCTACCTGGCACGGGACGGGTACAACGTCCCGGTGCGGATAAACACCGTCCTCACCGGCATGGGCTTTTTGAGCCACGGCTTTGACAAAACCATCGACAAGCTCAGCGGCGGCGAGCAGACCCGTCTGGCCATTGCAAAGCTCCTGCTGGAGGAGCCCAACCTGCTGATCCTGGACGAGCCCACCAACCACTTGGATTTTAAGACCCTGGGCTGGCTGGAGGATTACCTGGGCTCCTATAAGGGCGCGCTTCTCATCGTTTCCCACGATCGGTATTTTTTGGACAGGCTCTGCGGGCGCATCTGGGAGATGGACCGGGGAGAGCTGACCGCCTACAACGGCAATTACTCCAAATATGTCCGGCTCCGGGAGGAGCGGCTGACCCGCCAGCACAAGGTCTATGAGGCCCAGCAGGAGGAGATCGCCAAGCTCAAGGACTACGTTGCCCGGAACATCGTCCGCGCCACCACCTCCGCTATGGCCAAGAGCCGGGTCAAGGCCCTGGAGCGGATGGAGGTGGTGGAAAAGCCCAAGCCCCCCCTCAAGCCTCCGGTCATCCGGCTGGAGTACGCCTCCGAACCGGTAAAGGACGTCCTCACCGTGGAGGACCTGGAGGTGGCCGTAGGGGAGGGGGAGCGACGCCGGGTGCTCCTGCCCAGCGCCTCTCTGGAGATCAAGCGGGGGGAGAAGGTGGCCGTCATCGGCGGCAACGGCGCCGGCAAGACC
>JAEXZK010000121.1 GCA_023451415.1 Bacillota bacterium
AGTTGTCAAGGGAAAAGCAAAAAAGCAACGCCTGTACATGATGTGTCCGGGCGCTTGTCGTCTGCTGGGCAATTGGTCCCCGGCGGCGGCTTATTCCACCGAGATGATGAGGTAGTACACAGGCTGCCCGCCGCTTATGAGGGCCAGGTCCATGTCCTTGGGCAGTTTTTCCCGGACGGCGGCCTCCAGCTCGGCGGCCTGCTCCTCCGTGACGTCCTCGCCGTAGAGGAGGGTGACAAAGGAGCTGTCCTTATTGATCAGGGCCTTTGTCAGCCGGACGGCGGCCTTCTTCAGGTCCCGCTCGGTGAAGGAAACCTTCCCGTTTTCCAGCGCCAGGAGCTCGCCTTCCTTGATCCTGTGGCCGTCATATTCGCTGTCCCGGGCGGCAAAGGTGATCTGCCCGGTGCCCACCCGTTCCGCGGCCTTCTGCATATTCATGACGTTGTCGGCGGCCTTGGCGGATTCGTCAAAGGCCAGCATGGCCCCCAGCCCCTGGGGAATGGTGCGGGTGGGGATCACCTTGACAGTGCGGCTCTTGCAGAGCTTGGCGGCCTGCTCGGCTGCCATGATGATGTTCTTGTTGTTGGGCAGCACAAAGACGGTCTGGGAGGGGGTGGCCTCCACGGCCCGGAGGATATCCTCGGTGGAAGGGTTCATGGTCTGGCCGCCGCTGACCACCTGGCCCACGCCCAGGTCGGAGAAGAGCTGCTTGACGCCGTCCCCCGCCGCCACGGCCACAAAGCCGTTGGGGATATCGGGGTCCACAGGCACCTTTTGGGCGGCCACGGCCTGGCTGCGCTGCTTCTGCTCCTCATGCTGGAGACGCATGTTCTCAATCTTCATCTTGGTGAGCATGCCGAACTTCAGCGCTTCCTGAAGGGCGTCGCCGGGGGCTTCGGTGTGGACATGGCACTTGATGATATCCTCATCGTCCACCACCACGGCGCTGTCGCCGATGGATTCCAGATAGGCCCGGAGCTTCAGGGCGTCCCGGTCCTTCCGGTCCTTGATGACGATAAACTCTGTGCAGTAGGTAAAGGTGATATCGGCGTCATACTCCCCGGCAGCGCCCCCGTCGGGATGGATGGTCTCTCCGTCGCCCTGAGGGACGTCCTGAGCCGGGATGATGCTGCCGCCGTCAAAGACGGCCTTCATCCCCTCATAGATGCAGACAAGCCCCTGGCCGCCCGCGTCCACCACGCCGGCTTTTTTCAGCACCGGCAGCATTTCGGGGGTTTGTGCCAGGGCTTCCCTGGCGCTTTCCAGGACGATATCCCACAGCTGGGTCAGGGGCATGTCGTCGGTGATGACCTGAGCGGCCTTTTCCGCAGAGAGGCGGGCCACGGTGAGCATGGTGCCCTCGGTGGGCTTCATGACGGCTTTATAGGCCGATTCCACACCGATGGTCAGCGCCTTGACGATGTCCCGGGCGTCGGCGGTCTCCTTCTCCTTGAGGCCCTTGGAAAAGCCGCGGAACAGCAGCGAGGTGATGACGCCGGAGTTGCCCCGGGCGCCCCGCAGCAGGGCGGAGGAGGCGGTGTGCGCCACCTGGTAGACCCCCACGTCGTCGGGAAGTGTCTGGAGTTCGGCCCGGGCCGCGCCCAAGGTCATGCTCATATTGGTGCCGGTGTCCCCGTCGGGGACGGGGAAGACATTGAGGGAGTCCACCCTCTGCCGTTGGTTGGCGATATTGTTGGCCGCGGAGATCATGGCGTCCCGCAGCGTCTTGCCGCTTAACACTGTATTTAACGCTCCTTTCGGAGAAGAACCCGCCGCAGGGCCGTGGCGCTCTCTCCATTTCAAAAGTTGGAGGCCGGCAGACCGGCCGGGCGCCTTACTGGGCGTTCATGGAGTCCACATACACGTTGACCTTGGCCACGGCAAAGCCGGTGGCCTCCTCCACGGTGTAGCGGACCTTGTGGACGATGCTCTTGACAATGGCGGAGATATTGACGCCATAGGTGACGGCGATGTGGATATCCACCACAAGCTTGCCGTCCTCGGTGCGGACGCGGACGCCCTTGTCGGGGTCCTCCCTGCCTCCCAGCCTGGACTTGATGCCCTGGTAGGTGGAACCCACCATGCCCGAGACGCCGAAGCACTCGGAAGCCGCGCGGCCGATGAGGTTGGCAAAGTATTCCTGGGAAATTTCCACAGAGCCCAACATATTTTCAAAGCCTATCATCTTTATCCTCCTTTGGTGTGGGGATGATATTCACTGGGCCGCGGCAGAACGTGCCCCCGCGGCAAAATGTAACAGCTATTACCAATCCACTATATTATAGAAAATATCCTGCTCAGTTGCAACCATATTTACAGAAAAATCTCTGGCGAAGCAAAGAATCCCCCGCCGGTAGAGCAGCGGAATGACGGGAAGCTTCTCCCGGAGGAGCCGGTCCAGTTCTTCGGCGGTGATCTCTCCCGCTTTTGCCCGGGCGTAGGCCTCGTCCACTTCGGGGTCCGAGGGGATCCCCGCGCCAAAGGCTTCGTTGGGGCTCAAAAGGCCGGAGATATCCATATTGTATGGAATTTTGACCTCTCCTATGTATAGATCATATTCTCCGGAGGCGATGGCGGCGGTGTAGGCGGCCCATTCGGTCCGGACCACCGTTACCTCGATGCCGGCCAGGGAACAAGCTGAGGCGATAAGCTGGGCGGCAGCCTCCCGGCTGGCGTTGTCCCTGTTCACCAGGAGGCTGAGGCTGAGGCGGCGCCCGCCTGCTGTGCGGTAGCCCATATCATCCCGGGCCGCGTACCCCAGCTCGTCCAGGCGGGCGTTGATCTTATCCAGATGGATGTCCAGCTGGGCGGAATCCAGGGAGACGCTGGCATAGGCGGGGTTGAGGAGAGAGGCGCTGGCCGAGCCAAAGCCCAAATAAGCTTTGCGGAGAATGTCGTCCCTGTTGATGAGGCTGCTGAGGACGCTCCTCAGTTCCTGATCCATCCCCCAGCGGCCGCTGTTTACCCCCAGGTAGACCAGGTTGTTCATGGACACCTGGCGGTAGCCCACACCCAGGCCCAGGTTCAGGTCCCCCTGGAGATCGGAATACATCAGGTCGATCTCCCCGGCCAGGAGGCTGTAGCTCTGATCCTCCAGAGAGGAGCTGGCCACCAGCTCAATGGTCTTGACATTTTCTGCCGGGGTATGATAGCGGGAATTGGCGGTAAGGGTCAGGC
>JAEXZK010000145.1 GCA_023451415.1 Bacillota bacterium
TCAAAAACCTCCGAGGCGGCATAGGAGCCCTCGCTGAGCACCTGGTCCTTCATCGTCCCCTGCCAGGTGACGGTGTAGACGGAGCTGCCGTCGCAGGCCAGCTCATAAGTAAACGGAATGGTGGACATGACTGAAAGGGTGACCCGGGACGGCCTTCCTTCCCGGTAATCCTCCAGCCAGCCCGCCAGGGCGGCTTCCTGGGCCTGGGGCCCGTCTTGGTCAGGGGCGTCTCCGCTCCCGGTCCAGATCAGCTTAAAAAAATATTGACAGTCGGCATTTCTGCTTTGGTCTCCCCAGCGGGCGGAAAACGAAACAAGGTATTCCCCCGGGTACTGGGGCTGTCGGAAGTTTTCCTGGCGGGCATACACTTCCTCCAGAGCCTCGTTGTATAAGGCCCAGTTTGAAACCTCACAGAGATACCCCTCTTCCGGCACCGCATACAAGGGCGATTGACAGACCAACTCCGGCAGTTCCGGCAGAGCCGCGGCATCCTCCGGCCCCAGCCTGACGGAGTCCGTGAACAAACCGTTTTCCTCACTGCTGACACAGTTGGCATAAGGCGTAGTTTCTTCCCCTGCTTCCCCTTGGACGGTCAGGTGTCCGGCTGTCGGCCGCTCTCCTTCCGACGACGCCGGTGCCGCATCCCCTCCGGAGGCACCAGAAAGGCCCGGCTGCATTTTATCGCAGGCTGCAGCCCCCAGGGCCAGGAAGAGCGCCAGAGCCACTCCAATGATCCGCCTTGTCATAACCGCAACTTTCTTCCCCTCTTGTTGTTTCATCAGTCCACAGGCCTTGCAAAAAGCATCTTTGCCCGCACAGGTCGGAGAGCCTGCGGCGCGGATGGCCTGCGCATAGCCGTATAATAGCTGCTTTGCGGTTATTATACCATGAGCCCAGCGAATGGTATAATTGCGCATCCTGGCCGGAGCGCCATACGGCGCGGATGGCCTTGCGCATGACTGTATAATAACCGCTTTGCGGTTATTATACCACAGCCGCCGGCTTGCCGCCACTGCGCCCCAAAGCCCCGCCCCCTTCCGGGGACAGGGCCTTGGGAGCGATAGGCAATTTGCAAAAGAGGGTTGAATCAAGGGGAGGCTTACTCCCTGTTCAGGAAGGATTTGCGGCCTTGCCCGCCGGAGCTGACACCAGCTTATCGGCAAGCTCTTGGGACAGCACAAAGGCGTGGGTCCGGCGGCCATGCCGCTTTTCCTCACGCCTTTGTGCAAAACCGGGGATTGGGAAAAGAAGATGAAAAAGAACAAGAAAAGGAGAGCCACGGGAAATGCCATCTATATGATCCGGAGATCCGGTTTGCTTTAAACGCCGAACAGCAGCCGGCCATAGGTGGGATAAGGCCAGTATTTTTCGCCCACCAGGGTCTCGATTTCGTCAGCCACCGCCCGCATCTCCTGCATGGCGGCAAAGACCTTATCGTGATAGAAGTGCGCCTGGGTCAAGGTATCGCCGCAGTCCCCCGCCGCACCCACGGCGGCTTCCAGGGCCTCGGTCTTGTCGTAGAAGCTGGAGGACAGGGCGCTGAGCTTCCGGATCAAGGTCTCCTCCAGCTGTGTGCTGATGGCCGCGCTCAAGGACTTTTTGGCCAGGGCAGTGTCTGCAAGATCCTTGACATAAGAGCTGACAGCAGGGTAGATGTCCTTCCGGGCCATGTCCAGCATGGTGAGGGCTTCAATATTCAGGGTCTTGCAGTAGTTTTCCAGAAGGATCTCGCACCGGGAATGCATCTCCGTCTCGGTAAAGATCTTGTGCCGCGTAAAGAGCGCGATGTTCTTGGGGGCCACAAAGTGGGGCAGGGCCTCGGGGGTGGACTTCAGGTTCAGCAGGCCGCGGCGCGCGGCCTCCTCCTGCCAGGCCTCGGCGTAGCCGTCGCCGTTAAAGATGATGCGGCCATGATCCCGGAGGGTCTCCCGGATGATGTCCAGGACGGCGGCGCTGAGGTCGGTGGCGTTTTCCAGCCTGTCGGCAAACTGGTCCAACTCCTCGGAGACAATGGTATTGAGGACCACATTGGGCCCCGAGACGGACAAGGTGGAGCCCAGCATCCGGAACTCAAACTTGTTGCCGGTGAAGGCAAAGGGGGATGTGCGGTTGCGGTCGGTGGTATCCCGCTTAAAGTGGGGCAGCACGGGCACCCCCATTTCCATCTCGCCGGAGCCCTTGCCGGTGTAGTCCACGCCCTAGGCAATGCACTCCAGCACGGCGGTGAGCTCATCGCCCAGGAACATGGAAACAATGGCGGGAGGGGCTTCGTTGGCGCCCAAACGGTGGTCGTTGCCGGCGCTGGCCACCGAGACGCGGAGCAGGTCCTGGTACTCATCCACAGCCTTGATGATGGCGGCCAGGAAGAGCAGGAACTGGACGTTGTCCTTGGGGGACTTGCCGGGATTGAGAAGGTTCTCCCCCTTGTCGGTGGACAGGCTCCAGTTGTTGTGCTTGCCGGAGCCGTTGATGCCCGCAAAGGGCTTTTCGTGGAGCAGGCAGACCAGCCCGTGGCGGAGCGCAACTTTTTTCATCATTTCCATGGTCAGCTGGTTGTGGTCGGTTGCGATATTTGTGGTGGAGAAGATAGGCGCCAGCTCATGCTGTGCGGGGG
>JAEXZK010000267.1 GCA_023451415.1 Bacillota bacterium
GCTGGAAATATCACAGTAAGCTCGGTGAACGTCAGGATTGAATAAAGAGAGACAGCTCTCAGCCTGCCGGGCAGCCGCTCATTTTTTGATGACTGATTTTTATCTGTTCCGGCGAATGATTCTGAAAACAGAAATGCAACAGCACGGATGGTAAAAAGGGTATTTTTGCCCCGTGACACAAAAATTAGGCTGTGGGATCCATACAATGCGATCATTCAGCACTTACCCAAATGGAACCGGAGGTAATTGGCACGTGCAGAGCTTACTGAACAGCAACAAAAAGATGATCGCTGTTTTGGGCATTGCTTTTTCTCTCATCATTGTCATAACCGCGGCCGCAGCCATTGCCATGGACGGCGGAGAAGCTATTTTTGCTCAGGACCCCAGTTCTTCGGAGAACGGCGAGCCGTCCTCTCAGGAGCCGGAGAGCGGCAATGACCCGGAAAATCCCATTGATAACATGGGGTTGGATGGGGACCCGGAGGAAGACAAGACCCCTGTGGTCTTCAATAAGCCCGACGAGATGCGGGCGGTATATCTCGTACCCGGCAGGGACTTTTTGGCCGGCGGCGACAAGAGCGAAGCAGCCGTAAAGGCCGAGATCGATAAGGCCCTTGGCCAGATCGAGGGCCTGGAGATGAACACCGTGGTCATCCAGACGGCGGGAGAGAAGGGGGTGGCTTACGCCTCCGGGAGCCTGCCCCAGCTGGCACAGGGCTTTGACCCCGTGGAATACGCCATTTCGGCAGCCAAAGCCAAGGGGATGTATGTATACTGCATCTACAACGCCCTTACGGTTTACGATGGGGAAAAGCTGGCCACCGCCCCCTACATAGACGCCAAGGTCATTGATTTTGTCCGGACAAACGCGGCTGACTTTGTGTCCCGCTATCAGCCGGACGGCCTCATCCTGGACGACTATTACAACATTCCCGCCCAGGACAGCTACGCCAGCTATCTCCAGCACGGCGGCGGCATGGGATATGACGCCTATATGAAGTCCCTCTCCCGTGTGGTGATCACCTCGGTGGGGGAAATCCTGGATGACAAGGCCCGGGGTATGCAGCTGGGCCTCCTCACCGGCCCCCAGTGGGCCGCCAAGAGCGAGGACGAGCGGGGGTCCGCCACCGCCGCGGCCTTCTCTGCCCTCACCGACGGCAACGCTGATATTGTGTCCTTTGTGGAGGACAAGCTGGTGGATTTTGTCATGGTGGAGGCCTTTGGCTCCCTCACCGACGGTTCCATCCCCTTTGCCACTGTGGTAAACTGGTGGGGGAAGCTCCTCAGCGACAACGGCCTGCCCCTGTATGTTGCCCAGGCATCGGACAGGATCTGCACCCAGAACACAGGCTGGGGCGGCCCGGACCAGATCACCATGCAGGTCATCGAGGCCCGGGGGATCACAGGCTACTGCGGCAGCGCCTTCAATTCCCTGTCCAGGCTGGCGGAGGACCCCCAGGGCGCCGCCACCAAGCTGGCCCGGTATTATAAAGGTGAGATCAACCCCGAGTATATGCTCCGGGAGCTGACCATGTCCAAGCCGGAAAAAACCACATTTACCACCTTCGAGCCCACCGTCACCTTTATGGGCGCCTCCGACCCTGACAACAAGCTGACCCTCAACGGCGGCGATATCGCCCGGGACGACAATGGCTTCTTTACCCTTTCCGCAGACCTGAAGGCGGGGGTCAATACCTTCACCTTTGTACATAAGGAAAAAACCATCACCTATCAAATCACCCGCAACGTCCAGGTGCTTGATTCGGTATCTCCCACCGGGAGCATCACCGTGGAGGGTGGGATGAAGATCACTGTCTCGGCCCAGGCTTATGTGGGTTCCAAGGTGACAGCCACCCTGGGCGGGAAAACCATCACCCTCAGCGAAAGCGACGAGGAGGACGACAGCACCGACAAAAACTCCTCCTACACCAAATATGTAGGGACCTTTACCGCCCCGGCGGCCTCCTCCTCCACCCAGAACCTGGGGAACATCACCTTCAACGCTACCTACCAGGGGATGAGCGCCAGCAAGACCGGCGCTACGGTAAAGGTGAACAAGAAGGCAGTCATCGGCGACGGCGAGCCGGTGAAGGTGACTGCCAGCCAAGCGGAAACCTTCCCCAGCAGCACCATCAACGACCTCTCCAGCCCCGACTGCTTTCCCCTGCCCAAGGGCGCTTTGGACTACACCCTGGGGGATGAGATCATCTACCAGGAGGGCAACTATACCTACCGCTATTACATGCTGGAATCGGGGCAGCGGGTCTATGCCAAGGATGTTTCCAGCACTTCCACCGAGGCGGGGGACAACCAGATCAAGGGCCTCACTGTTACCAGCACCAAGGAATACACCGACGTCATCCTCACCATGACCCAGCCGGTGAGCTATCATGCCAGCTATTCCTCCAGCGGCATGAGCTTCGATTTCAATTATACAAAGAGTGTCCCCAAGGACCTGAAGCTGACCAAAAACCCGCTGTTCAGCTCCGCCAATTGGAGGGGCTCCGAGCTGACGCTGAAGTTTAAGGAAACAAACGGCATGGTGGGCTATCGCGCCTACTTTGACGGCAGCAATCTGATTCTCCGCTTTAATAATGTACCCACCAGCCTTGCCAACGCCCGCATCGTGGTGGACCCCGGCCATGGCGGCACCGATCCCGGCGCCCTGGGCTTCAACAAGTACTACCCCGAGAATGTCATCAACGCGGCCATAGCCGACAAGCTGGCCGACGTCCTGCGGAACAGCTATGGGGCCAGCGTCAAGCTCATCAATACCAAGGGTTCCGCCAAGGTGGAGCTGAACGACCGCATCGCCCAGGCCGAGAGCTATAATCCCCAGCTGTTTATCAGCATCCACTGCAACTCGGCGGTGTCCTCCTCGGGCAAGGGCAGCGAGACCTACTACTTCTATCAGTTCTCCAAGGGCCTGGCGCAGACCACCAACAGCGGCCTCTATTCCGCCATGGGTACCGGCAACCGTGGGGCCAAGTACGGCCTTTACCGCGTCACCCGGACCAGCCGCTATGCTTCAACACTGGTGGAGTGCGGCTTCCTCACCAATGAGACCGACTACAACAAGCTGCTGAGCACCAGCGTGCAGAATTCTATCGCCAAGAAGCTGGCTGCCGCCATCGATTCCTATTTTGATTCCATCAGCAGCGGCAGCTTTACCACCGGCACCGAGTCGGTGGGTACCTCCCCTGCGGTGGGCGTCACCGAGGTAACGCTGAACAAAACCGAGCTGGCTCTGGCCGCGGGCGCCAAGGAAAAGCTTACCGCCACCATCTCCCCGGAGGGCGCTTCCAATCAGAATCTGAAATGGACAACCTCCGACGCCAAGATCGCCTCCGTCTCCGCCTCGGGCGAAGTGACGGCAGTGGCAGAGGGCACTGCCACCATCACGGTGACCACCGAGGACGGAGATAAGACCGCCCAGTGCAAGGTGACGGTGGCCAAGGCGGGGAGCGTAACCGGCGTGACCCTCAACAAAACCGAACTGACCCTGGCAGTGGGGAAGGAGGAAACCCTGAAAGCCACCGTCCGGCCGGACAGCGCCGAAGAAAAGGGCGTTTCCTGGAGCTCCGATGACGATTCTGTCGCCACGGTGTCGGCAGCAGGGAAGGTGACTGCCAAGTCCCCGGGTACTGCCACCATCACCGTGACCACAGCCGATGGCAAAAAGACCGCCCAGTGCAAGGTGACGGTGACCCGGTCCGTCGTATCTGTCACCGGCGTGACCATTGAACCGTCAGAGGCTGCCCTGAAGGTGGGCGGAACCGTAAACCTCAGTGCCAAGCTTGCTCCGGATAATGCCACCGATCAAGGCGTGGAGTGGAGCTCTGATCAGCCTAAGATCGCCAGCGTCAGTTCTTCGGGCAAAGTGACCGCCCGGGCTGTGGGGACGGCCACCATTAGGGTGACCACCCTGGACGGCGGTAAAACTGCCACCTGTAAGGTGACGGTGACGGATTCCTCGGTTGCGGTCACCGGTGTGGCGGTGGAGCCTGCTTCGGCCGGGCTCAAGGTGGGGGAGACTCTGGCGCTGACCGCCAAGCTGAGCCCCGACAACGCCACTGACCAGGGGGTAAGCTGGAGCTCGGATCAGCCTGAGATCGCCAGCGTCAGCGCCTCAGGTAAGGTAACCGCCCGCAAAGAGGGCGCGGCCACCATTACTGTGACCGCCGCCGACGGTGGCAAGACCGCCACCTGTGTTGTTACAGTGTCGGCGGCCCCTGTGGCCGTCACCGGCGTCACCATAGAACCGGGGTCCGCAGCGCTGGAGGCGGGGGAGAGTTTGTCCCTTACTGCAAAGATAGCCCCAGCCAACGCCTCCAATCAGGAGGTGAGCTGGAGCACCAACAAGCCGGAAGTAGCTCAGGTAAGCGCTTCGGGCAAGGTGACGGCCAAGGGCGAGGGAACAGCCGTTATTACAGTGACCACCGCCGACGG
>JAEXZK010000290.1 GCA_023451415.1 Bacillota bacterium
GCCATATGCGGTCCGTCCCGGCCAGCGGCCCTGCCGCTTGGAGGATAGGGGCCCGGCGGGCGCAGGGGTTCTCCCCCGGCCGGCGGGGGATGTCCCTGGCTGGGCGCTGGAGGACTCACACCACGCCCAGCACCACAAAGCCCACGGCATTGATGGCAAAATTGGCAAACATGTGGGTGAGCCAGGAGGGATAAATCCTGCCGGTACCCTGGTCCAGCCAGTTGAAGAGCAGGCCGCCCACAAACAGCCCTGCCAGCGCCAAAAAATACAGGGCGGGGGAGAACCAGCCGGACATCATGACCACGTGGTAAAGGGCAAAGGCCCCGGCGCTGAGAAGATGGGCGCGGCCCCGGGACATCCCGGCCCCGGCCAGGCCTAGGAAAAGGAACCCCCGGAAAAAGAACTCCTCCAGAAGGGAATTGGCAAAGGAGATGTAGAGGGCCACCCAAAGGAAATTGTCCCCCGTCACCCCCACGGCATTTTTCAGGGCGCCGGCAATGTCCTGGGGAAGGATAAACCGGCTGAGCACCGCCCATGCCCCCAGGATGAGGACAAACACGCCCGCCCCCAGCGCCAGCGGCCGGGCCAGGGCCCGGAGGGAGGGGAGGGCAAAAAGCCGGCGGAGGCCGTAACCGCCGCCCATAGCCGAGGCAAGGGCCGGAGGCAGAAGGAAAATCGCGGCTTTGAGGAGGGATCGAAGGGCATAGGGGGGCGAGAGCCTGGTTTCCACCAGGTACATGCCCAGGCAGCACGCCGCGGCCAGAAGAAGGATCGCCCGGGGGGAGGCCAGGGCCTGGCGCCTGCCCCCGCTCACCGGAGGCTCTCCCGGCGGCGGAGGGCCTCCAGGGTCAGGATGCCCAGCTGGGTCTTGGCGTCGGGGATCTTCCCCTCCAGCACCATGTCCACCGCCTCCCCAAAGGGCACCCGCACCACCGACAGGAACTCATCCTCGTCCAGGTGCTGGTGGGTGGGGGTCAGCTCCAGGGCGCGGAAAATATGGATGACCTCGGTGCAGTAGGCGGGGGTGGGGAGCATCCGGGCCAGAGGCAGAAGCCGGCCGGCGGTGTGCCCCGTCTCCTCTTCCAGCTCGCGGAGGCCGCAGGCCATGGGCTCCTCGCCCTTTTCCAGCTTGCCGGCAGGCAGCTCCAGCAGCTCCTCCCCCGCGGGGAAGCGGAACTGCCTTACCATCAGCAGCCGGTCCTGGCTGTCCAGGGCGGCAACGCAGACGCCCCCGTGGTGGCGGACCACCTCCCGGGGGGCGGTGTTTCCGTTTTCCAGCTCCACGGTATAGTTGGACAGGGATATGATCCGGCCCTCATAAATTTTTTCTTCCCGGATGGCTCGTTCAAAATGCGCCATGGCGGCCTTCTTTCTTCCTGAAATTTGCCGGCCCGTCTCCACTGTTAAGACAATCCCGGGCCCTCATATATTGATATCATTGATGTGCAAAGCGCAGCCGGCGGCCCCACAGGCGGCCCGGCTGATGCCCGGCAGTCCGGCCTTCAAAAAACGCATTGCCCCTTGAACATCAATGGCAGAATCAGTAAACGGGGGTGCTCCATGGACGGTTTTTATGATTCTCCCCCCTGCGCGGCCAGCCTGCGCCGGGCGGTGATGGCCCTGCGGAAGGAGTACCGGGGGCTCAAGGTCTTTTCGGCAGGCCGCAGCGCCGGGGGCAGAAACATCCTGGCCCTGGCCCTGGGGGAGGTGCGGGGCGCGCCCCTGTATGTGGGGGGCGTCCACGGGGACGAATGGCTGACCACCCTGCTGCTGATGCGGTTCATGGAGGCTTTGCTGGAGGGCCTCCGCCGGGGAACTCCCCTGGCGGGGATGGAACTGGCCCCTCTCCTGGGGGAGGGGCGGCTGGTGATGGTGCCCTGCCTCAACCCCGACGGCCTGGAGCTCTGCGCCAAAGGGCCAGGGGCCGCGGGGCAGCTGTCCGGCTATGTCCGGGGCCTTTGGCAGGAGGGGGAGCCCTGGCGGGCCAACCTCCGCGGGGTGGACCTGGACCGGAACTTCGACGCCGGATGGCGGGCCGGGCGGGAGCCCGGGCCCTGGGGCAGCAGCGGCTGCAAGCCCTTTTCCGAGCCGGAGAGCCGCTGCGCCGCCAACCTGTGCGCCGGGCTGGGGGTGCGCAGCCTCTATGTGTTTGGCCGGGGCCGGGAGGAGATCCTTTACCGCAGCGGCGGGGAGTCGCCCCCCAGGTCGGCCCTGATGGCCCAGGTCCTCAGCAGCGCCTGCGGATGCAGACCGGCCGCCGCCCGCCCTGTCCAGGGGGGCTTTGCCGATTGGTTCATCCGGCACACCGGGCGGCCCGCTTTTGTCCTCTCCGCCGGGGGCAGGGCCCCGGACACGGTGGAGGAGCTGGCGCCCGCCCTGGGGCGCTTGGCCGAGGCCATGGTCCTGGGGATGCTCCTTTAGGCTGCGGCTCAGGCCTCCTCGGGGTGGTTGCGCCGGTAGCCGAGATAATTTTCCAGGATAATGGTGGCGGCCACCGCGTCCACCACCGCTTTGCGCCGTTTGCCCCGGGTGTCGGTGGTGTTAAGGTACTGGATGGCAGAGACGGTGGTGCTCCGCTCGTCCCACATCCGCACCGGCAGGCCGGAAAGCTCCCGGAGCTTGTCCCCAAACTCGCAGCAAAGCCGGGAGCGGTCCCCAGCTGTGCCATTCATATTCAGGGGGTTGCCTACCACAATGGCCTGGGCGCCCAGGCGGACGGCCTCCTCCGATACCCGCCGGGCGGTTTTTTCCAGGTTCCACTCCTGGATGACGCCGGCGGGGGATGCCAGCATTTCGCCTTTATCGCAGACGGCCAGGCCGGTCCTGGCGTCGCCATAGTCCACTGCCAGGATAATCATCCTTCATCCCTCCCAGGTGTTGTTTGCAGCTGTTCCGGCCGGAGGAAAACGCCTACGCACCGGGAGATCATGGCCAGAGTGTCCACCTCGGTCTGGGTCCAGTAGCGGGAGCCGCTGCGTTTGTCAAAGCTGACAAAGCCGCCGGACGCCCCCTCCTGGCAAAGGGCGCACTGGAGCACGGAGGATATCTCCTGCGCTTCCAGGATGGACCGGAGCCGGGAGGGCAGGGCGCGGATATCCCGGCAGTAAAAGATGCCGTTTTCGTCAAAGTTGCGGGCATACTCCTCCAGGTTGGCACGGGGGCCTTCCTTGAGCTGCCTCTGGAGAGAGGGCGCGCCGGGGGCGCACCACTCGAGGATATCGGTCCGGGCATCTTGGCCGCCGGAGCCCCAACAGACCCAGATCCTGCTTACATTGCAGCGTTCCCCCACCAGGGCCAGAACCTGGCGGACGGCGGGCCCGGGGTCCTGCTGCCCTGCACGCAGGATGCAGAGCGCCCGCTCCAGAATATCGCTGCGGGTGCAGGTGCGGACGACCTCGGGCGCCGGGTCCCGGATCGCGGAATCATCCCGGGGCGGAGCCGTGAACTCCTGACCCTCCAGCTCGGGGGAGTAGAAGACCCAGCAGGCCTTGCCCTGGGACTTGGCGGCATACAGGGCGATGTCCGCCCGGCGGTAGAGGTCGTTAAAGGTTTCCCCATGGGTGGGGTAGAGGGACAGCCCCAGGCTGCAGGAGACGTTGCAGTCCATCTGATCGCAGAAATACTGATGGAACACCTTGATGACGCAATCGGCCTTGTCCAGGAGGACCTGGGCGGAAGGCAGGTTCCTGAGGAAAACCATAAACTCATCCCCGCCCACGCGGCCCACCACGTCGCTGTCCCGGAAAAGCCCCTGGAGGCGGCTGGCAATATCGCACAGGACCGAGTCCCCATACAAATGCCCCCGGGTATCGTTGACCGCCTTAAAGTTATCCACATCCAGCAGCATCAAGGCGCAAAGTGCCTTGCCGCCGCATTCGGCCATGTATTCCTCGGCAAGGCGGCGGGAGGCGGACTTGTTGTAGATGCCGGTGAGGGGGTCGGTGCTGGCAGTGGTGCGCAGGGTGTCCAGCTCCCGGCGTTCCTTATCGATATCCCGCACCAGGCCCACAGCCCGTTCCGGCCGGCCGTCGGGGCCCCGGATGATGCTGGCCGCAAGGCGGGTCCAGAGGAAGCGCCCTCCGGCTGTGCGGATGCGCACATCGGCGGTGGTGGCGTCCTGGGCGCCGCGGCGGGTCTCCACCAGCCAGTCCCGGACAGCGGGAAGATCCCCGGCGTAGACATTGGGGCTGGAGAGCATCCTCTGGGTAAATTTTTCCCGGGGCGGGGGATAGCCAAAGCGCTCCTCCCACTTGGGGGAGGCGGTGAGGCGGTCGGTGGCAAAGTCCCACTCGCAGATGACGTCGTCCGACTGCTCCAGGATCAGGCGGTATCTTTCCCGGCTGATCCGGAGGTCATCCAGGGCGTGCTGCTCATCAGTGACGTCCAGGAAGACCCCGTGGAAAACCGGGCCCCCTACGGCATCCTGCTCCAGGGTGACGCAGCCCATGAGCCACACGTCCCTGCCGTCGGCGGTGACGGGCCGGTAGCGGAGGATACATTCCCCGCAGGAGGCGCTTGCAGCCTCCTGAAGCTGCCGCTCCACCTGGGCCCGGTCCTCCGGCCGTATAGCCAGCAGAAAGTTCTTGCCAAAGCGCAGCTCCACCTCCCGTGGGGCGAAGCCCGCCAGCCGCTGGCAGCCGCTGCTGACATAAAGCAGACGGTAGTCCCGGGCGTTCATCCGCAGGACACAGCCGGGGAGGTTGCGGGTGATGGCCTCCAGCTGGTGCTGGGCCTCCTGAAGGCCCCGCCGGTCCCGGTCAGCCTGTTCAAGCAGGGCGCGGACGTCCCGGGCGCGGCTGTCGCCGTCCAGGCATTTCGGGAAGTCCATCTTCGGGGGGGATTCCCCTTTGACATAGCTCTCCAGGGCCCCGCCCACGGCGGCAAAAAGCCCCAGGACCCGGACGCGGCAGATGTAGAAGGACAGCAGGAACAAAGCTGCGGAAAAAGCCGCCAGCGCCCACAAAACGGCCCCTCCCAGCCAAAACGCCGCGCAGGTCAGGGCAAGGGCCAAGGCAGCCAACAGGGTCAAAAGGCCATAGAGCAAGGTTTTCAGGCGCATTCCGGATCACCTCTTTTCTTTGTCCCGGTCACACCGGCTGTTGGGCGGGTGATGCTTCATTGTATGTTTCTATTTTAAAGGTTAGTCCATATAAAAACAAGGGGAAAACCGCAAAAAGACGGCTTTTGCCCGCCCACACCGCTGTGCAAACGGGACGGGATATGATATGATGGATAAAAGAAATTTCCGCTGTGTGCAAGGAGCCGCGCTTATGAAACTCAACTACAAGCGAACCTTCCTGGTGGGGCTGGCCTTTTTTGCCATTTCTGCCTTCTGGCAGGTGTACGACGGCATCATCCCCCTCATCCTTCGGGAAACCTTTGGCGTGGGGGACACCCTGGCCGGGGCGGTAATGGCCGCGGACAATGTACTGGCCATCTTTATGCTGCCCCTTTTTGGCGTCCTGTCCGACAACACCCAGGGCGCCATGGGCCGCCGCAAGCCCTATATCCTGGCGGGGACGGCTGCGGCCTGCGGCCTGCTCCTGCTGGTGCCCCTGGCCAACGCGCTGAGGAGCCTCCCCCTCTTCTTCTTCGGGCTGGGGGCGGTACTGGTGGCCATGAGCACCTTCCGTTCTCCCGCCGTGGCCCTGATGCCCGACGTTACCCCCAAGCCCCTGCGCTCCAGGGGCAACGCCGTCATCAACCTCATGGGGGCCCTGGGAGGCATCCTGGCCCTGGCCCTGGTGGCCCTGCTGGTGCCCAAGGGGGAGCACCCCGGCTACTTCCCCATCTTTATCGCCGTTATCCTCCTGATGGCGGGCAGCGCCCTGGCCCTCTGGCGCTGGGTGGACGAGCCTGCCATGGTCCGGGCCATGGAGGCGGAGTCCCAGGCCATGGGCCTCCCTCTGGAGCCGGAAGAGCCGCCCCGGAAAAAGCGCTGGAAGGCCTCCCCGCGGCAGCCCCTGGAGCCGGCGGTACGCCGCTCCCTGCTGTTCCTGCTTTTGGCCGTCTTTCTGTGGTTCATGGGCTACAACGCCGTCACCACCGCCTTTTCCAAATATGCCCGGGTCTACTGGGGGCTGGAGGGCGGCAGCTACGCCTACACCCTCTTGGTGGCCCAGGGGGCCGCAATCCTGTCCTTCCTCCCCGTGGGGTGGATCGCCGGGCGGCTGGGCCGCAAACGCACCATCGTGGGCGGGGTATTCCTTTTGGCGGCGGCCTTCGGTTCCGTCATCTTTTTCCAGAACTTTTCCTCCCTCATCTTTGTCTTTTTTGCCCTGGCGGGGGTGGGCTGGGCCGCCATCAACGTCAACTCCTACCCCATGGTGGTGGAGATGACCGCGGGGGGCGCTGTGGGCCGGTACACCGGCTACTACTATATCGCTTCCAGCGCGGCCCAGATCATCACCCCCATCCTTTCCGGCGCCGTGCTGGAGTATCTGGGATACAAATATCTTTTCCCCTATGCCGCCCTTTTTGCCACCCTGGCCCTTCTGGCCATCCTCCGGGTGGAGCATGGGGACGTCCCGCCCCAGTCCTCCACCGCTCTGGTGCCCACCGACCCGGCCTGAAGCGGCGATCAGAGAAATCCTGAAGTAATGTAAACTAAAAAATAAAAATTAGTTGACAATCGAAAAAATCCCTGTTATAGTAGGAGCATCGCCAATTTTTGACAGAAAGGCCGGTGCTCCTATTTTATGGACAGAAACAAACTCCGCAGCCTCACGGCGGCCGCCATGCTTACGGCTATCACCGCTGTCTGCGCCCAGATCATGGTCCCTCTGCCCTTTACCCCCGTCTTTTTCTCCCTGGCGGTTCTGGCCGTCTTTCTTTCCGGCGCTGTGCTGCCCCCCCGGTGGGCGGCGGCCTCCCAGCTGTGCTATCTGGCACTGGGCTGTTTTGGGGTGCCGGTGTTCGGCGGCTTCAAGGGTGGTCCCGGGGTGGTGCTGGGGCCCACCGGCGGTTATCTTATCGCTTACCCTCTGATGGCCCTGGTCATCGCCCTGCTGCTCCGGGGCCGGAAAAAGACCTTCTGGAGATGCATGGGGGCCATGATCCTTTCCCTGGCAGTCTGCTATATCCTGGGCACCGCCTGGTTCTGCGTCCAATCTGGGGCGGATGTGGCCAAGGCCCTGGGGGCCTGCGTCATTCCCTTTATCCTTCCCGATCTGCTCAAGGGGGCGGCTGCCTCCTTTTCCGCCGTCGCTCTTTCCAAGGCGCGGCGATAACAGCCCCCCCTTCCTGCACAGGAAGGGGGTTTTCCTTTTTGGGGGGAAATCATTCCCCGGCTCCGGTACGGCGCAGGAGCAGGTACTCCCCCTGCTCCCGGAAGCCGATCCGCCGATAGATCCTCCCCGCCGCAGGGTTGTCGTAAAAAAGGCAGAGGAACTGCCTTCCCTCGGCCAGGACGCCGGCACAGAGCCGGGATACCACCGCAGAAGCCAGGCCGCGGCCGCGGTATTCCGGATGGGTTGCCACGCCGGTCACCATGGCGGAGACGGAATTTTCGGCACTGGTGGAAGCCACCGCCGCCAGCCTCCCATCCACAAAGGCGCCGCAGCACCGGCCGCCCCTGCCCAGGCCCAGGGCCAGCTCTGCCGCCGCCTCCTCCGCCCGTCCCCGATACTGGGGCGCAAATTCCGCAACCTCCAGGTAGAGGTCTATGATCCTCCCGGCGGCCTCCGGCCCCAGCCGCTCCAACCGGGCCCCGGAGGGGAGGGGGAGGGACGCCGCCCGGTCCAGCCGGGCCAGGAGGGCGGTGCGCACCTCGTAGCCCGCCAGATAGGGCAGCAGGGGCCGCAGGGCCGCGCCCTTGCCGTTGATATCCCTAGGGGCCCGGGCCCGGAAGAAGCCGGCCGCCGCCCGGGCGTCATAACCGCCGCGGCTGTACACCACCCAATCCTCCAGATAGCGCATCGCCAGGAGCTGGGGACCTCCGGGGCCGTCCTGTACAAAAACCTCCACCGTATCCCCATCCAGGCTGAAATTTTCCAGGTCCCCGATGATAAAAATATTATACTCCGGCTCCCCCAGCACGTAATCCAAGGCTGCCTGCCGTTCCGCTTCCGTGATTTTGCGCATTTCAGAAGCCTCCTTTTGGGGCGCCCCCGATTGACAACGGGAAAACCGCCTGCCAGCGGTGAAAACCGGGCTTCCCTTTGTCAATCGGGGGTAAATTTCACAAATGATACCACGGGGAGCCTCCGTTGTCAACGATTGGATGCTCCCCTGGGCTTTATTGCCAAAAAGCAGGAAAAAAAGCCTGTATGTTCCAGAAGTTCGCCACTGTTTTTCTCCGGCAGGCTATGCTACCATAAAGGCGGTAATCTCCCCAGATGCAAAGGAGGCCCTTATGATCCAAGCGTTGGTTTTTGACCTGGACGGCACCCTGGTGGACACACGCCACCACGTGGACATGCTGCGGGACGCTTATTCCGCCGCCTTCCCCCACCGGCCGCCGCGGCCCTATTCCGATTATATCAAATGCTATTCCATGACGGTGCCCGAGCTGTTCCGTTTCCTGGAGCTGGACCCCGGCCAGGCCGGCCGGTACTGGGAGCTGTACCTCTCCCTGGAGCCGGAGGGGGGAGCCAGGCTTTTTCCCGGGGCGGCGGCCGTGCTCAAGGAGGCCAAGGGCCGGGGCCTTTTGCTGGGGATCAACACCTCCCGTGCCCGGGAGGACCTGGAGGTCACCCGCCGGGAGCTGGGGGAGGCCTACCAGCTCTTTGACTACATCGTCACAGCCACTGATGTGGAAAACCCCAAGCCGGCCGCCGACCCTCTCCGCCTTTTCTGCCGCCTGAGCGCCCTCCGGCCGGAGGAAGTCCTTTATATCGGGGACGGCCGGGTGGACAGCGCCTGTGCCCAGGCTGCGGGTTGCCCCTTTGCCGCCGCAGGCTGGGGGACCTTCCTTACCCCCGGTGAGCTGCCCGCCCAGTATTGGCCTGTGCGGGTGGAACAGGTTCTGGACATCGCCCGGGGAAGCTGAGTCCGGGTTGGGGCCTGCCGGCGCCCCTGCCAACAGCTGGCAGAAGGTTTTCACAGAAGGTTTTCCTTTGCTCTTATGTTGCGCAAAGCAGCCCTTGTAGGGTATAATAACCGCATAGCGGTTATT
>JAEXZK010000294.1 GCA_023451415.1 Bacillota bacterium
CCGGGGGCAGCAGGGCCGCCGGGGACGACCGGAGGAAGCGGAGAGCCTGGCTGCTTGTATCGGTATTTTTTAACCTGGGGATGCTTTTCTTCTTCAAATACACCGACTTTGTCATCCAGAACCTCAATACCCTGCTGGGACTGTCCATCCCTTACCTCAAGCTTACCCTCCCCCTGGGCATCAGCTTTTATACCTTCCAGACCATGTCCTACACCATCGACGTCTACCGGGGCAAGGTGACCGCCGAGCGGAACCTCATCGACTTTGGCGCCTTTGTGGTGCTTTTCCCCCAGCTCATCGCCGGGCCCATTGTCCGGTATACCGACATCAATCGGGAGCTTAAGGAGCGGACGGTGGACCTGGCCCAGATCCAGGAGGGGGTGGAGTCCTTTATCCTGGGCGTGGGGCGGAAGGTCCTTATCGCCAACAACGTGGGCGCCCTCTGGACCGAGGTGGAGGCCATGAATTATGCAGCCATCTCCACCCCGCTGGCCTGGCTGGGGGTGCTGGCCTTTTCCCTCCAGATCTATTTCGACTTCTCCGGCTATTCCCTGATGGCCATCGGCTTGGGCAAGATGCTGGGCTTCAACTTCCCCCAGAACTTTGACAACCCCTACATTTCCAAGAGTGTCACCGAGTTCTGGCGGCGGTGGCACATGACCCTTGGCTCCTGGTTCCGGGAATATCTTTATATCCCCCTGGGCGGCAACCGCTGCTCCAAGGCACGGAACATGTGGAACCTCTTTGTGGTGTGGGCCGCCACAGGGCTGTGGCACGGTGCCAGCTGGAACTTTGTCTGCTGGGGGCTCTATTTCTTTGTGTTTCTGGTCATCGAGAAAAACTTCCTGCTGCAAAAGCTCAACGCCCACCCCATCCTCAGCCGGATCTATATGATCCCGCTGCTTCTGGTCAGCTGGACTCTCTTTGCCATCACCGACTTCGGAAAGCTGGGCACATTCTTCCGCACCATGTTCCTGTGGCGGGGGGGAGCCGACTGGATGTACTATCTGCGCAATTATGGCGTGGTGCTGGTCCTGGGGATCGTCCTTTCCACCCCCATCCTCCAAAAGCTGGATGCCTGGCTGGGAGGCCGGCGTCCGGGCCGTGCGGGAGTTCGGCACCCCGAGGGAGGAGCCAGCGGAACTGGTGCCGGCAGTCCCGCGGAGCAAGACGGCAAGACCAGTTCCGCCGCCCCGGGCATCGGCCTTCTCAAGGGGATATTCCTGGGGCTGGTACTGGTGGTGTCGGTGGCCTACCTGGTGGACGCCACCTACAACCCCTTCCTCTACTTTAGATTCTGAATGAAAGGAGCGGAAACGCCGTGGAAAAGAAATCTCTGAAAAGCTATCCGCTTCTGGTCTGCTTCGCCCTTTTTATCCTTATCATGTTTGTGGCGGACATGATCATGAGCAGGCGGGAATATTCCGAGATGGAAAACCGGTACCTGAAACAGCGCCCGGTCTTTTCGGTCAAATCCCTTATCGAAAACGAATATACCCTTAAATACGAGGAGTATATCAACGACCAGTTTGTGGGGAGGGATGCCTGGATCACGCTGAAATCAGTGAGCGAGACCGCTTTGGGCAAGATCGAGAACAACGGCGTGGCCTATGGCCGGGAGGGCTATCAGTTTGAGAAGGCCCCTTCGGCAGATGAGGCCACCCTCCGGAACAATATGGGATATCTGCTGGATTTCCTGGAGGAATACCAAGGGCATGTCACCGTGGGGATCATTCCCAACTCCTACCAGATGCTCCGTGACAAGATCCCGGTCAGCTTTCCCGGCGTGGACCAGGAACCCTATATCCGGGAAGTTTACGATGCGGTCAAGGATAAGGCGGACCACCTGGAGCTTTCCGCAGTGATGGCTGAGCATGCCGGAGAGTATATCTACTACCGCACCGACCACCACTGGACCACCCTGGGGGCTTTTTACGCCTATGAAGCCTATGCGCGGAGCCGCGGCCTGGAGGCGGCCTCCCGGGAGGACATCGCCCCTTACGCCCGGAATGTGGAGAACTTCCTGGGCACCTATTACAGCAAGAGCAAAAAGTTCGATACCCGCAGCGACATCATCACTTGGTATGACTTCCCCGTGGGAGAGGTGACCATAGACGGTAAGACCACCGTCCTCAACACCAAAAAGGAAGAAATCCCGGTGGAGGGGATGTACGAGGCCTCCAAATGGGAGGAACGGGACAAATACGCCGCCTTCCTTTACGGCAACAACGGCCTGACGGTCATCCCCAGCGGCTGCAATCTGGACCGCCAGGAGGGCCGTGTGAGCCGGGTGCTCCTCATCAAGGATTCCTACGGCAACAGCTTCGCCCCTTTTCTCACCTGGAGCTATGACGAGGTGTATGCGGTGGATCTGCGCAGTCTGACGGAGAAGATGAGCGAGCTGACCTCCCGGGTGCAGTTTGACGATGTGCTCATCCTGTACAACTACCAGAGCTTTGAATCGGACAGAAATATCGCCCGCCTGACCTACTGACGGGGCGGGAGGACAGACAGGGGGACGGAGGCCGTCCCCCTGTAAATTTTCCTTAAACTTTTGGAGCAGGGGCCGGGCATTTCGTTGATAAACAGCGGGGTTTTGTGATAATATAATAATATCCTCAGGCGTCTCCGGACAAAGAGCGCCCTGCCGCCTGGCTGCGGAGGCATGAGAGACGGATTTTGATTTTGGCAAAGCCATGCGGACCCTTGTCCGCCTTGGGGCGGAGCGGAGCCCAAACCATGACAGCATTAGGAGGAAGAACAAAAGAAATGAGACCGACCCGTGAAGAAGCGTGGCAGCTTTTCTGCCGCTATAACGAGAGCGAATCCCTGAAAAAGCATGCTCTGTCTGTGGAAGGGGTCATGCGCCATTTTGCCCAGCTCCTGGGCGAGCCGGATGTGGAAAAATGGGGCGTGGTGGGCCTCCTCCATGACCTGGACTATGAGAAGTGGCCGGAGGAGCACTGCTCCAAGGTGCAGGAGCTGCTGCGGGAAGTGGAGGTGGACGAGGACTACATCCACGCCATCGCCAGCCACGGCTGGGGGCTCTGCTGCGATGTGGAGCCGGTGGAGCAGATGGAGCTGGTCCTTTATACCATTGACGAGCTCACCGGGCTTATCACCGCTGCCGCCCTGATGCGCCCTTCCCACAGCGTCATGGACATGGAGCTCAAGTCGGTCAAAAAGAAATATAAGGACAAAAAATTTGCCGCCGGAGTCAACCGTGCGGTCATCGAAGACGGCGCCTCCCGCTTGGGGATGGACCTGGATGAGGTGATTTGGCAGACGGTGCTGGGGATGCGCACCGTGGCCGATGCCATCGGGCTGGGCGCGCCGGACGGGGAAAAGGAATGAATTGACAGCCCGCGTTCCTCGTGATATTCTTAACAAAGACCGCAAGACGGGCAAAAGCCCGTCCCCAAAAGCAAAGGAGGCCCCCGATTATGGTAATAAAAGGCAACCCCGTTTCCGAAGGCATCGCCCTGGGCGAAGCGTATCTCTATGTTCCCTTTGTCCCCATGGTGGCAGAGGCGGAATTCCCTGCCGAAAAGGCGCCGGAATACCTGGCGCGGTATGACCAGATCAGGGGGGAAGCCCGGACGGAGCTGGAGGGGATACGGGACCGCCTGGAGGCTGCGGGAGACCCGGAAAAGGCCAAGATCTTCACGGCGCATATCGATATCCTTTTTGATGCCGCCATGGATGAGGACATCCGGGACTATATCGGCTATGATTACCTGATGCCGGACTGGGCCATCCATAAGACCTTTGAAAAATACATTAAGATCCTCAGCAAGGCCAAGGACGACCTGATCCGCGAGCGGGTGGCCGACCTGCGGGACGTGAAGTCCCGGCTGCTGCGCATCTGGGCCGGGGTGCCGGAGAAAAACCTGGCCGCCCTGGAGAAGCCGGTGGTGG
>JAEXZK010000043.1 GCA_023451415.1 Bacillota bacterium
AACAACCCCATGGTGGGCGCCACCGTCGCCTGCGCCGTTGCAGTGGAGGAAGCCCTCAAGTAAATAGCATCCCCTGTTTTTCCGTACCCGCAGGGCCGGCGTCATCTGTGGCGCCGGCCTTTTCCGCGGCGGGAACGATTCATTCAAAAGGAGAGAGACGTCCAACATGAAAAGAGTCCTGATGATCGGCACCGGCGGCACCATCGCCTCGGAGTCCACCGAGGCGGGCCTTGCCCCGGAGCTGAGCACCCAGCAGCTTCTCCGCTACATTCCCGGTGTGGCGGACATCTGCCGGGTGGACTGCCTCCAGGTCTGCAATATCGACAGCACCAACATCCTCCCCCGCCACTGGCTGGATATGGCCAGGGCCATCCGGGAGAACTACGATTCCTACCACGGCTTTGTCATCTGCCACGGCACCGACACCATGGCCTACACCGCCGCCGTCCTGTCCTACCTCATCCAGTATTCCCCAAAGCCCATCATCATCACCGGCGGACAGAAGCCCATCGGTTCGGACAGCACCGACTCCAAGATCAACCTTTTGGACAGCTTTCTCTGTGCTGCCTCCGGGGCCCTGTGCGGGGTGCAGATCGTTTTTAACGGCAAGGTGATCCTGGGCACGCGGGCCAGAAAGACAAAGTCCAAGAGCTTCCAGGCCTTCTCCAGCATCAATTACCCCTACCTTGCCGTGGTGCAGGACGGGCGCCTCCTCCAGTATATCCGGCAGCCCAGCCGGGAGACCCCTGTTTTTTATGACGGGCTGGACCAGCGGGTGGGCCTGATGAAGCTGATCCCCGGCACCCCGCCGGATCTTCTCTCCTGGCTGCTGGACCACAACGACGCGGTCATCATCGAGAGCTACGGCGTGGGCGGCATCCCCACCATCGAAGGGGACGACAGCTTCCATCGCATCATCCAGGAGGGCATCTCCCGGGGCAAGACGGTGGTGGTGACCACCCAGGTGCCCACCGAGGGCAGCGATCTGTCCATCTATCAGGTGGGGCACGACCTGAAAAATAAATACAGCGTGCTGGAGGCGTACGACATGACCACCGAGGCTGTGGTGGCCAAGCTGATGTGGATCCGGGGCCTTACTTCCGATCCCGGACGCATCCGCGAGCTTTTTTACACCCCTGTCAATTATGACCTTCTCTATTTGGAGGAAAAACACTGACGGGATAGTCGGCCAGGGATATTGTGGGAGGTGCAGAGAATGGGGTTCCGGGTTTTCATGCTGATTTGCAGCTTGGCCATCCCCCTGACGATGATAGGCTTCGGGCGCCTCTTCCTCCGCAAGCCGCCCCGAAGCGTCAACGGGGCCTTCGGCTACCGCACCGCCAGATCCATGAAGAACCGGGACACCTGGGAGTTCGCCCACCGGTATTGCGGCCGGGTCTGGCAACACTGCGGGTGGGCTCTCCTGGGCGTCGCCATCCCGGTGATGGCGGCGGCGGGGAACGATGTCAGCCGCATAAGCGCCTTGGGCGGAGGCCTTTGTTTGGTTCAGCTGGTCGTCCTGGTGGGCTCCATCCTCCCCACGGAACGGGCCCTAAAGCGAACCTTCGACGAGCATGGCCGCCGCAGGAATATTCCATAAATTGCAGGAAGCCCCCAGATTACAGATCCGGGGGCTTCCTGATTTCATCTTCAGGCAGCGGCGTCCAGCAGGGAGAAGCCTGCCAGGGCCTCCTCCATAAGCGCCTCTCCATCGCCGTCCGCAAAGGTGCAGATGATGGAGAGCATGTAGCTGCCCTCCTTGCGCATGGCATACCACTGGGTGAGGCCATATTCCTCCACCCAGGCGGAAAGGACAACGTACTCCTGGCCGCCGATGGTCTTGGAAACAGTTTCCTCATCCACCTCGTAGGCGATGCCCGGCACAGCCTTCAGCTGTTCCGCCACCACCCCGGCATACATCTCAGCGGTGAGGGCGGAGCCGCCCGGCACGCCGGTGAAGTTATCCACCACCATCATGATATTGGTACCGTAGAGGTCGGAAACCCCCATCTCGGTGACGCTCCGGCCTTCCTCAAAGGCCTTTTCCGCCTGCATGCGCTGCTCGTCGCTGAGCAGCTCGTTGCCGCTGTCACTGACATTGCCCAGCTCCTCGGGGGTAGCGGCCAGCCAACCCTCCGGGAGGGTAAAGGCCATACCCCAAAATTCACTTTCATAACGGGTATCGTCAACCCAGATGCCGGGGGTATATTCTTTTGCGGTCTCCTCCGCTTCCTGGGAGGACGCCTCCGACGTTGCGGAGGAGGGCCGGGAAGAGTCTCCGCCGGAGGCGGCGGGCTCCTTGGAACATCCGGCTAAAATACCCAGCGCCAGCATTGCGGCCAGCAGAAGGGCTGCTGTTTTTTTCATGGACAGGGGGCTCCTTTCCGATCACTTTTTGTCCATTGTAGCACTCTTGCCAGGTTCTGGCAATCCCCTAACTGCATGCCGGGCCGCCTGCCACGGGCGCCGTCCCGCCGCCCCGGGGGCCTTTCATTGCAAAGAGCATATATCCCGCCGTGTGGCACAGCCAGATAATGGTGATAAAAAGCACCGGAAGCGGCCCGAACCCCAGGTACATGGCCCCCAGGGCCGATATCGCCCACAGCGCCACAATGACGATCCGCAGCAGCTGGAAGGTCTTGTAGGCGGCGGCATAGATAATCAGCCTCTCCGCCTCGTCGCAGCTCTGGAGCCAGTCCTTCTGGAAGCGAAACTCCAGGGGATCTCCTTTCTTCTCGGGCTGGCAGCGCTTGGTGAGGGACACGGCCTTTGTTTCATACACCAGGGAAAAAGCGATGACGGCGACAAAGAGCACCAAGCCTCCCAGAATGTTGATCATTTTCAGGGCGCCGTCTTCCGCGGCAAAGGAGGCGCCATAAGCGCCGAAAGAGCCGATCATGCTGACCGAATTGATCAGTACCCCCACCGAAAGGAGCCCGCTCCCCTTATCCTCTTCCTGCTCCTCATCCATGGCGTAGTCCAGCATTTGTCTTTTGGCCCGGCGGTAGAACGCCAGGGAAAGAAGAGCCAGGGCGAGCCATACACCTCCCCAAACCGGCAGAAAATATTTTTGCAGGCCGGCCGCCAGGGCCGAGGCTCCCGAGGACAGCTCCCCGCCGAACAACATCATCATGACGCCCGTCACCCCGCCCGCCAATGCGGACGCCAGGATGACCAGGGCAAAGCGCGCCTTTGAACTCAGTTTTTTCTTTGTTTTCATCACATATCCTCCTCGTTGTACTCAAACAGGTCCTCCACCCTGGCGGAGCAGATTTTGGCCAGCTTTAGGGCCAGGGTGACTGAGGGGGAGTAGTCCCCCCGCTCAATAAGGCTGATGGTCTGCCGGGAAACCCCGGCCAGTTCCCCCAGCCGGGCTTGATTGATCCCCAGGCGCGCCCGGTACTCCTTGAGATGGTTGGTCAGCGGCATCATGGCACTCCTCTCCTGGTTTGTCTGCTATATTTGTCATTATGCCAAATATAGTTGTCATATGCAGTATAGCATTGACAAGTAAAGTTGTCAACAGGGGTGTGGGAAAACCTCCCGCTCCCCGACGGCTGTCCCTTGTGCCGGCGGCTCTTCTGTGCTATATTGGTGAAAAGACCGGCCAGAGCCTTGAGGTGTAAAAATGAACCTGTTCCAAAAGTATAAAAGCCTGGGCATCGACGGCGGGCTCATCTCCCTTGCACACGCCGCCGTCCTGCACTCCTATTTCTGCTATCCCGAGGGCGCAGAGCCCATTGGCCTGGAGGGCCCTATTTTATACTGCTTCCTGCCTGGATATGGGGATATGGTGTTTGCCGCCAACCCGGAAAGCTGCGCCAGCAAAAATGTGTATCCTCTTGCATCGAGCTTCGAGGACTTTATGCGTTTGATTCTTGCCTGTGGCTCCGCCAACCCTGTTGAACAGATCGTATGGATGGATAAGAGGCAGTTTGAGCGGCATTTGCAGGATGAAAAAGAAAGGCAGACCATAAAGCAAAAAGAATTGTTGTCTCTTTTGGGGAAGGAACTGAATCTTACCCCTATGGCAAATCCGTTTGAGTATGTAAAAGCGCTGCAAGCAGGTTTTGATGATAGCAAAATCCCATACAGCGACGAGTACTATGATGTACTGGGGATTGAGAGGTAAATCCCAGTTCGCCGCTGGAAGCAGCAAAGATCCCCCCAGTCTGGTATTTCAGACTGGGGGGATCTTTGCTGCTTTTTGACCCCACCCGCCGGGACAAGGCGTTTATCAACCCTCCGCTTACAGCTCAGGACCGGCGTACCGGGAAGAATCGGACCCATGCGCCGGCACCGCACCTGCGTAAGGGGCGGGCCCCATCCGCCGGACCCGTCCCGCATTGCCCTTGGCCTCAGCTTTGAGACTGCGGAACACATCGATGACGCCCAAAAGGGCAAAGACCGTGCCCATCACAATATTCCCGATCACCGAAGTGCGGTACTCGGAATCCTCCATCAGGATTACATAGATCGCCACAGGGACATCACCAAGGCTCAGCCATGTGATCTCCCCGGAAAGGATGTACCAAGCCAGGCTGAAGCATTCGCCCAGGAACTGGCCCAAGATCATGGCGGGCAGCACCAGGAGGAGCACCACCACCATCTTGGCCACCCCGTTTTTGCCGCCGGCCAGCTCGTAGCCCTTCTTGATACAGATGCCGATGAGGAGGCCCAGCCAAGCTACAAAGTAGCCCAGAGCGTACACCAATCCCCAGGGGATGGCCCCCACAATACCGCCCAGCACTGCTCCCAAGACTCCCTTGGCCACACTTTGGGGCTTCTGCTCCGGCCCTGCTGCGGGGGCGTCGGCAGAAGCCAGGTCCGATTCCAGACGGCGCAGGCAGGCCTCATGCAGGTTCTGTACCGCGCCGTCTACCGACGCCAGGGAAGATTCCGCCGGCGAGAGGGCCTGGCCGCAATAGGGACAGGTTCCAGCCCCTTCCACCGCCTCCTGGGCCAGGAGGGCATAAAATTCATCCATAAAAGACCCCATCCGCTTTAGGGTCCCTCTCGTCGTTGTGTCTACAAAAAGGATTTCCACAGCCCCGGCCCTGGGAGCAAAGCCCTGGAGTTTATAGGCCTTTGCACGGGCCCCCAGCCAGTCCATAATC
>JAEXZK010000064.1 GCA_023451415.1 Bacillota bacterium
GTGTATATGCAGGGCCGCTCCATGGATGAGATCTACGACGTGTACGCCGTACGGATCATCGTGGACTCGGTCCTGGAGTGCTACAACATCCTGGGCGTCATTCACGACATGCTGCGGCCCATCCCCAACCGGTTTAAGGACTACATTTCCACCCCAAAGCAGAACATGTACCAGTCCCTCCACACCACCGTGATCGACAAGGAGGGCATCCCCTTTGAGGTGCAGATACGCACCTGGGACATGCATTATACGGCGGAATACGGCGTCGCCGCCCACTGGAAGTACAAGATCGGCATGAGCGGCAAGGACAGCCTGGAGGACAGGCTGTCCTGGATCCGCCAGCTGCTGGAATCCCAGAAGGAATCGGACGACGTCGAGGATATCATAAAATCCATAAAAAGCGACATTGCCCCCGAGGAGGTTTTTGTCTTTACCCCCCGGGGGGACGTCATCAGCCTGCCCACAGGCTCTACCGTCATCGATTTTGCCTATGCCATCCATACCCAGGTGGGCAACAAGATGATCGGCGCCAAGGTGGACGGCCGGATGGTCTCCCTGGACTTCAAGGTTAAAACCGGCATGATCGTGGAGGTCATCACCTCCTCCGGGCGGGACAGCGGCCCCAGCCGCGACTGGCTCAACATCGTCCGCACCTCCGAGGCCCGGAACAAGATACGGGGCTGGTTCAAGAAGGAGAAAAGGGAAGAGAATATCACCGAGGGCAAGAGCGCTGTGGAACGGGAGTTCCGCCGCAACCTCATCAACATCCCCGAGGGCGACAAGGACTCCTTTATGACCGATATCGCCACCCGGCAGAGGTACAACAGCCTGGATGATTTTTATGCGGCCATCGGCTACGGCGGCCTCTCCCTCCAGAAGATCATCCCCAGGATCAAGGAGGATTTCCAGCGGATTTACCGATCGGTCCAGAACGACGCCGCCAAGGCGGCCCCCAAAAAGCGCCGGGAGTCCAAGGCCTCCAGCGGCGTCATTGTGGAAGGTCTGGATGGATGCCTTGTCAAATTTGCCAAGTGCTGCAACCCTGTTCCCGGGGACGATATCATCGGTTTTATTACCCGGGGTTTTGGCGTTTCCATCCACAAGAAGGACTGCGTCAACGTCCGCAATGCCTCTCAGGCGGAGTCGGACCGGTGGGTGACCACTACCTGGGCTTCTTCCGTCAAGGAGACCTATAAGAGCACCATCGAGATCATCGGCAGCGACCGTCCGGGCCTGCTGGCCGACGTCAGCATTTCTTTGTCCAATATGCGGGTGCCCATCCATACCCTCATCGCCAAGGAGCTCAAGGACAACCGTACCAGCATCCAGGTCACCATCGGCATCAGCGACCTGGAGCAGCTGAATTCCATTATCGCCAATCTGCGGAAAATCAGCGGTATTTCATCTATCAAGCGGATGGGGCAATAGCAGAGGGCCGTCGGCCTTCCGGAAGCCCCACCCGCACAACGGGAAGGGGAATCACCATTATGCGCGCCATCATCCAGCGGGTGTCCAAGGCCAGCGTGACCATCGGCGGGGAAGTGACCGCCCAAATCGGCCACGGTCTGCTGATCCTCCTTGGGGTGACCCATGACGATACCCTCCAAACAGCGGAGTATTTGGCCAAAAAGTGCGCGGAGCTGCGCATCTTTACCGACGACCAGGATAAGATGAACCTGTCGGTGATGGACCTGGGCGGGGAGCTGCTGGTGGTGTCCAACTTCACCCTTTATGCAGCCTGCGCCAAGGGCCGGCGGCCGGACTTCATCGCCGCAGCCCGGCCGGAAGCGGCCGTTCCCCTGTACCGGCATTTTGTGGAGAGCCTGCGGAGCTTCAGCGGCCTGCGGGTGGTTACCGGGGAGTTTGGCGCGGATATGGAGGTTGCCCTGGTCAACGATGGGCCTGTGACTATTTTTATGGATACCAATGAGATGAGACCCAGCAAAGGAGCTGCCGGCATATGAAGCTTTTTACCGTACCAATGACATGTTTTGCCGCCAATTGCTATGTAGTGGTTACCGAGAAGGGACGGGCGGCGGTGATCGATCCCGGCGCCCAGGGGGAACGTATCATACAAGCCTTGGAGGATCGGGGGATTGCGCCCGAAGCCATCCTTCTTACCCATGGTCATTTTGATCATATCGGCGCTGTAAAGGACCTTCAGGCCCGCTACCCAGGCGTCAAGGTCTACCTGAACCCCAAGGATATGGAGACCGTGCGGGACGCCTGCCAAAACCGGCTGGCTTTCTTTGGCATCACCGATCCGGAGCAATACGATATCAAGCCGGATGGGGAACTGAAGGAAGGGGATACCGTAGCGCTGGACGAACTCATCTTCCAGGTGATGGAGACCCCCGGGCATACGCTGGGTTCCGTCTGCATCTCCTGCGGAGATATTCTCTTCACCGGGGACACCTTGTTCCGCCATGACTATGGGCGCACCGATCTTTTCGGCGGCAGCCCCTGGGAGATGCTCAAGTCTCTCAAGCGCCTGGGGGAGCTGCCCGGCAATTATGCCATTCTGCCCGGCCACGAGGAAAGCTCCAGCCTGGAAGAGGAAAGGGACTTTATCGCCGGGGTGCTGCAGGAGTACGGCCTATGATCATTTATGCAAACGATCCCCAATTTCACTATGAATTGGAGGCGATCACCCGGATGTTCCTGCCGGAGCGCCGGGTGATTTTTTCACAAACACCCCCGGAGGCGGAGACAGAGGCTGTTCTGGTTCGTGTAAATCATGAGGACGGGGAGAGCCGCTTTCAGGTAGACCTCCGCCTGGATGGACGTCGTCAAAGGTTGGAAGGCTCTGCCCCGGCCGGCCCGAGGGAAACGGAACTGGGGATCTGCCGGCTGCTCTACCGGCTCCTCAGCTGCGCCACGGGCCGTTCCATCCAGTGGGGGATACTCACCGGCATCCGTCCTGTCAAGCTGGTGCGCAAAATGCGGGAGGAGGGCCGCTCCCCTGAGGAAATCCAGGAGCGCTTGACCCGGGATTATCTGGTTTCGCCGGAAAAAGCCGCCCTTTGCCTAAAAACGGATCAAATCCAGGCTCCTGTGGTGGCCTCCGCGCTGCCCAACGGGTACAGCCTTTATATTTCCATCCCTTTCTGCCCCTCCCGGTGCAGCTACTGCTCCTTTGTCAGCCACTCCATCGAGAAAACCTGGAAGCTGATCCCCGAGTATCTGCAAAAGCTGGAGGAAGAGCTTCGCTGCACTGCCGGAATTGCCCGGGAAAAGGGCCTGGTGCTCCAGAGCATCTATGTTGGGGGCGGAACGCCCACCGTGCTCACGGCGCAGCAGCTGGACGGGCTCCTTGGAACGGTAACGGAATCCTTTGATCTTTCCTGCTGCCAGGAATTTACAGTGGAGGCCGGCCGGCCCGATACCATTGACCGTGAAAAGCTGTCGGTACTCCGCCGCCACGGGGTGGACCGCGTCAGCATCAATACCCAGAGCCTCAACGATCATATTTTGGAGGTTGTGGGGCGTAAACATACTGTAGAAGATTTTTTAAGGTCCTACAACGATGCAAAGGAGTTTCACTTTACAGCAGTCAATGTGGACCTGATCGCCGGCCTGACAGGGGAAACTCTGGATTCTTTCCAGGATTCCCTGGACCGGGTGGCGGCGCTGGAACCGGAAAATATCACGGTCCATTCCCTCACCGTCAAGAGGGCGGCCGGGCTCCAGGAGGAGAAAAGTTTACATTTAAACGCTTTTTCTCCCGTGGCCGATATGGTAAACTATTCCCAGAAAAAATTGGCGGAAGGTGGTTGGCTGCCCTATTACATGTACCGTCAGAAAAGCACTGTGGACTCCCTGGAAAACGTGGGCTTTGCCAGACCCGGAACCCTGTGCCAGTACAATATTTTTATTATGGATGAGACCCATACCATTCTCTCAGCCGGGGGCGGAGGGGTCACCAAGCTGGTTTTGCCGGGCGACAGAGGGATCCACCGCATTTTTAATTACAAATATCCTTATGAGTATATTGGCCGCTTTGACCAAATTTTGGAGAGAAAAAGAGAAATCCTAAACTTTCCCCTCTAATGGTCCAATGAGGGAGAGCCGGATTTTTTTGAAGGAGGAAACATGATGTCGGATGCATTTGACAATCTCATCAGTAAGGCAAAAGAGGCCGCCGCCGTCGCAGGAAAAATGGCAGGGGACGTGGTGGACAGCTCCAAGCTCAAGATCAGGGAAGCAAAGCTCTCCACCGAGATCAAGGAAGCCTATGAGCGGCTGGGCAGTGTGGTCTATGATTCCATCAAGCACGATACTGACAACCGTCAGCTGGTGGACATGATGGTCACCGAGCTGGACGGTCTCCTGCAGGAGCTGGAGGAGCTGAAAACCAAGGAAGCCTCGGACCGTGACAAGGTGATGTGCCCCCAGTGCGGCGCCCTTAACGACGAGGATTTTACCTTCTGCTCCAAGTGCGGCGCGGCGCTGTACCAGAAGCCGGAGCCCACCGAAGAATAAAAGAATGGGAATCTCATAAAATGTGGGGGAAGACAGTTTCTCCCACATTTTGTTTTGGACGGCAGCGCCGCCGATGAGCAAGGGGAGAAGCGCCTGCCGACGGCCCGGCAGGCAGGAGACGGCGCTCCTCGGTCCACCCTCCGCCGCTTTTGTCGCGGGGGCCTTGGGAGAGAACAAGAGGGGCGGGCAAAGCGCTCTCCGTTCTGGGCCGGTGGGCATATTCCCCTTTGGGAGCATGGACAATGCCGGCGGCGGTTCTGCCGGCTATGAAACGAATTGGCCTTTATCCACTAAGGTGTGCCAATACTTGACGATTGGGTGATGAATTGAGAGAGCATAAGACCGGCGGCCAAAGCTTCCTGGAGGGCGCCATCGTACTGACGGCGGCCACCTGCATCGTAAAAATCATCGGCGCCTTGTTCAAGATTCCATTGGCCAATATTCTGGGCGGAGTCGGCATGTCTTACTTTGTCTCGGCCTACGATATTTTTACCCCACTGTACAGCCTGACGGTTACCGGGCTGGGGATCGCGGTATCCCGGGTGGTTTCGGAGTATGTTTCCCAGCGGGCCTATGGCAATGTTAAGGCGGTGCTTCGGGCTGCCAGACGGATATTCTGGACCATGGGGATTGCCGGGGCCCTCCTTCTCGCGTTGGCGGCGCCTGCTTTTGTCCGGGTCATCAGCAACCCCGGGGCTTTGCTTTCTGTTTACGCCATCGCTCCCGCCATTATTTTCAGCTGCATTTCCTCCATCTACCGGGGATACTACCAGGGCCTCTCCAATATGGTGCCCACCGCCAAAAGTCAGGTGCTGGAGGCGGCGGTCAAAATGCTGGCGGGGACCGCTCTTTCCTACGGTGTCACCGTGGCCATGCGGGCCCGGTACAGCGCTGCCGGCCAGCTGCTGGGGCAGTCCTTTGCCACCGCGGAGGAAGCGGATATTTTGATTTTCCAATACTCAGCGGCGGCGGCGGTGCTGGGTGTTACCCTCAGCACCGTGGCGGGCGCTTTGTATATTGGCCGGCACCACCGCAGGGCTGCGCCACATTCCCTGATCCTTGCGTCTCAGAAGCCCGCCACCCACAGCACCTCCTATCTGGGACGGGATTTGATTCGGATCGCCATCCCCATTTCCCTCAGCACCCTGGTGGTCAATCTTTCTGCCCTTATCGACCTGACCTCGGTGATGAACTGTCTCACCGCCGCCATCCGTCAGGATGCTTCCGTCATTTTGACCATGTACCGGGGGCTGATTCCGGCGGAAATTACAGGGGACATCCTTCCCGAATACCTCTACGGCTCCTATTCCGGCCTGGCCTTTTCCATCTTTAATCTGATCCCATCCCTGACAGCCGCCATGGGCATCAGCGCCCTGCCGTCGGTGACCAGAGCCTGGGCCGCAAAAGACCGCCAGGAACTGGAGAACACGGTTTCTTCGGTGCTGCGTATTTCTCTGATGGTGGCCCTTCCGGCCGGGCTGGGGATATCGGTGCTCGCCGGTCCCATCCTGAATCTCCTTTATCCTGCCCGGGCCATGGAGGCGGCCATCATTGCCCCGGTGCTCCGGGTTATGGGGATCAGCGCCATTTTTGTCGCGGCAGCCACCCCCATCAACAGCATCCTCCAGGCCATTGGACGGGAGCGCCTGCCCCTGGCCGTCTTGACTGTGGGCGCCGTCATAAAGCTGTCCACCAATCTGGTTCTGGTGTCACGTCCTGAGATCAACATTCAGGGCGTGCCTTATGGGACCTTGTTTTGCTATTTATTCATCGTTGTCATCAGTACGGCTGCAC
>JAEXZK010000088.1 GCA_023451415.1 Bacillota bacterium
GGGCCTGGGTGAGCTTCCATGTTCGGTTTGCGCCAGCAAGACAAATACCAGGGGCCAGGTTCCGAACAACGGGGAAAGCAGAGCCGGAGAACATTCTGACCATGGGAAACCACGCCTGCCCTTGTCAACGGATGATGCTCTTATTATAACAGGATCGGTACAGTATGACAATGGTGTCATATCCGGCTGACAAATATTTTTATTCCCGTAAAAAATCAGCCCTGTATTTTGCAAAGAGTTATAATATATGATACCATGGAGACACTTGGCAACAAAGGACGGTGTTTATTTGAAAATGAAAAAAAGAGCCCTTGCTCTGATCTTTGCCATGCTGATGATGTTTTGCGCCGCTTGCGGCGGAAGCGGAAGCTCCTCCTCGGGGGTGGCTTCCCAGCCGGAGGAGACCGAGTCCCAACGTTTTGCGGCCTTTACCCACGAGATATTCACGCGGGAGGTGGCGGGAGACGGCATTTCACTGCATTTTTATGTCTCTGACCCGGCTGCCTACGGCATCGAGCCCGACCCGGAGCTGGGCCTGGGCGATCACACGATGGATGGAATCCTGGAGTATGAGCGGCAGGTCCGGGACGACCTGAGCCGGCTGACCGCCTTTGACTACAGCCAGCTGACCCCGGAGCAGCAGCTGACCTGCGATATCTATAAAAATCAGCTGGAGACGGAGATCGAATCGGAGGGGATGGGCCTGTTTGTTTCCTACGCCACCCTCAACGACGGCATCCTCACCAGTTATCCCCAGCTCCTGGCCGATTACCGCATCGAGGACGCCGGGGACGTGGACGGTTACCTGAGCCTTCTGGCTGACCTTCCCCGGGTCTTTGAAGAAACCCTGAACCAGGAGAAGGCCCGCAGCGAGGCCGGGCTTTTTATGAGCGAGATCGTCCTGGACCAGGTCCTGGACGCAGGCGGCAGCATCCTGGAAAATCCCGAGAAGAGCTTTATGCTGACATCCTTTGAGGAACGTTTGGCCGCCCTGACGGATCTGGATGCGGGAAAGCGGGAGGAGTACCTCCGGAAGAACCGGGAAATTTGGATGGAGCAGGTGGTCCCCGCCGGGCAGGTCCTTCTGGACGGGCTTGAGGCCCTGAGGGGCGCTTGCAGCCAGCCCCAGGGGCTCTGGCAGTATGAGAACGGCCGGGAATATTATGCGTATCTCATCAAGGCCACGTCCGGCGTGGACAGCACCATGGAGGAGATCATCGCCCTGCTGGAGGACAGCATGGAACAGAACATCAACGACATGATGCTCATCCTTTACTCCAATCCCCAGGTGTTTGAGGAGGTGTCCGCCTTTGGCGTGCGGCCCTTCCCCTACGAGACCCCGGATGAGATCATGGAGCTCCTCAAGGAGAAATCCTCCCCCGAGTTCCCCCCTCTGGGCGAGGTGAACTACCAGATCAAGGAGGTCCCCGAGAGCCTTCAGGCCAGCACGGCCCCCGCTTACTATCTGACCCCTCCCATAGACAAGCCCCAGGATAACTTTATCTACATCAACGGCTATGAGGATTACAAAAACCAGACCGAAGGGGAACGCCTGGTGGAAACCCTGGCCCACGAGGGGTATCCGGGGCACCTTTTCCAGCGCAATTACTTTAACCAGCAGGACCCCGACCCCATACGGCACATCATCGGCTGCCTGGGCTACACCGAGGGCTGGGCCAACTATGTGGACGCCAGCTGCTACCGCTGGATGGGGTACAGCGACGACGCCAGCAAGGTCATGCAGTGTGACGATATCCTGGCTTCCATCGTCACCGCCCGGATCGACATCGGCATCCATTATGAGGAGTGGGATGTGGACGATGTAGCCGGCTACCTGAACGAGTGGGGCTTTAATGGCGAAGCGGCGCAGCCTGTGTTTGAAAGTATACTGGCAGACCCAGCCAACAGCATCCCCTATGTCCTGGGCGAGCTGGAATTCGGCCGTCTGCGGGCGGATGCGGAGAAACGGATGGGCGACGGCTTTGATGTGGTGGGCTTCCACAAGGCCATCCTGGACTGCGGCCCCGCCCCCTTTTCCATCGTCTCCCAGAAGATTGAGGAGACCATCGCCTCAGTGTTCCGGGCGCCCGAGGAGGATCCAAGCTCCGCCGCAGCCGCGGCGTGACCGGAAAAAACAAGCCGCAGCCAATGAAAAACGCCCTTCCGAACAGACGGAAGGGCGTTTTTGCCGCAGATCAGACATGGAGCCTGCGGAGAATTTCATGACGGAGGGCCGGCCCCTCAAAGAGAAGGAGGGCTGTCAAAGAAACCACGCTTACCGCAACGCAGATGGCGGAAGGCAGCACCGTCCGGAGAGACCCCAGGAGGATGAGGGTGAGGGGGATAATCCCCAGAATGCTGTCCAGGACCAAGTAGATGATATAATCCTCGATGCGCAGGCGCATGATCCGCGCTATGACAGCCATGGCAACCATGGCGCAGGAGCAGATGACGGGCAGGACATAATCAATGGACCATCCCCGGAAGCCGGTGGCAAAATCCCAGGCCAGGGCCAGTGCGGAGACAAGGCTGACCTGCCAGAGGATGGTCTTGGGGATGTTGCCCAGCTTGCGGATGACGATGGCAAAGTTGAGCCAGAAGCTGGCCACTCCGGCCACCACGAAGAAGGACCACCACCCCCGGTGGGGGAAGCTGAGGTTGACGGAAACACACCCCGCCGCCACAGCCACCGTCCCCAGGGCGATAAAACGGATGAGGGTGCGGTGGGGATGAGCGGGGACGGGGATAACGGGGAACTGCTCCTCCCCGCCTGGGGAACCGCTCAGATCCCCCTGGCAAAGGGGACAGCGCTCCGGGGCCCCGGAAAGGGTGACCCCGCATTTTTTACAGGTGAGCATGAGGGAGCCTCCTTTTTAAAATCACAGGCTGCGGGCATTGGAGCCTGTTTGAAAAAAACCAAATACCGTCTTTTTCCGCAAGCGGCGGCCTACGCGCTGAAAAACCCAGGAACCCGGAAGAATTCCCGGGGCTTTGCCCTGCATGCATCCGCTGCCCGCAAAAATCCGGCAATTCCTTTCTTTTCAAACAAATCTCAGCCCTGGAGGCCCTTGGACTGTCTGTCCATATTTTCGATGACCACATCGTGGATTTCCCCCAGGGAAGCGCAGTATTCCAGCACCTTCCAGGGGATATTGGTGTGGAAGTGGATCTTGATCAGTTCCTCATCCCCCACCGCCAGCAGGCAGTCTCCGGGAATATTCTGGATAATATAATCGTTGATATCGTCTTCCGAGAGGTTTTCCCCCTCGATGAGCAGCTGGGTATCAAACTTGTATTCAAGCATGACAAATTCTCCTTTGGATGATATGGGCCTACTGGACGGCCTGCTCCAGGTTTGAGGTGATCTCCACCTCCACGCCCAGGGCGGTGAGGGCGCGGAAAAAGCGCCGCTGCACGTCGGTACTGACAAAATGGGAAGTAAAGCTGATGACAAAATCGCCTTGGAAAGAACACATGCAGGCCTGGAGCCTCCGGGTGCTGGCACAGATGGTGAAATACCGGATGTAGGGGGCCAGTTCCGGGGGCATGGTGATCCGCCCCACGTTGGAAAAGGCCGCTGTGATCTCCCGCTCGTTCAGCCGGTTGGCAATCCGGAGGATGGGATCCTTGCAGGGGAGGGGGATCAGCTTCATGGCCAGGGTATGCTCCAGGGCGGACAGGCGGTTCATCCGCTCCCCCAGCTGGTCGGCAGTGAGGCTGCGGGCAAAGACCTCCCGTATGTGGGCGATGATAGCCTCCAGGGAATCCTCCTGCTGGGAGAAGTCATATCCCACATTGACCACGCCGAAGAAGTTGCGGGCGGAGTCGGAAGGAAAGTAGTTGCGCAGGTTCACCGGCACGGTGAGGACCACCGGCCGCCCTTGGTCCCGCAGAGGCATCCCCTGGTGGATGGCCTGGATAAGGACGGCCATGAGGAACTCGGTGAGGGTGGCGTGATACCGGTGGGCCAGATCCAGCAGGGCCCGCACCGGCATCCGGCCCTCAATAAGGCCCAGACGGTCGTCGGGGAGCCGGTCCCCCCACAGGTGGTAGGCCTTGGGGGCGTCGGACTTTTGGGCGTGCTTGCCCCGGTGGAAGTATTTGGAGAAGCTGTCGTCCGACTTCTGGGACTGGGAAGCGTCGTAATCCAGAGCGGGGGGAGAATCCCCAAACTCCTCCCCGTGGGCCTCCAGCAGATAGTAATGGACCAGCGTGCGCAGAAAGTGGAGCGCGCCGGTGCCGTCGGAGAGGGCGTGGTAGACCTCCAGGCTGATCCGCTCCCCGTGGTAAAAAACCCGGAAGAGCAGCCCTTTGCGGTTGGCGTTGTAGAGCGGGGCGCAGAGCGGCAGAGCCTCCGGCCCCACCAGGGCCGGATGGAGGCTGTCCTCAAAATAATACCAAAAAAGGCCCTTCTTGAGGATACAGCGGTAGAAGGGAAATTGGGCCATGGTTTTGTCCAAAGCCCTCTGGAGCGCCTCCGGCTCCACTTGCTCCCGGAGCCGGCAGGCAAAGCGGAACACCTTGGTGTCCACCCGGTTGCTGGTGGAGGGGAATATCTTGGCGGCGTTGTCCAGTTTGCTCCAGCGGGGGGGCCTGGCGCTGGCCATGGCGGTCACTCCTTCAGAAAACGGTTGATAATCTCATAGGTGCGCTTCACCTGTACAAAGCGCGCCGGGAGGGAAAAATATCCGTGCAGGGCGTCGGGCATACGGTGCATTTCCACCCGGTTGCCGGCTTCGGCCAGCCGCAGGCCGTACTCCTCCCCCTCGTCCCGGAGGGGACAGTACTGTGCGGTGATGAGGAGGGTGTCGGGCTGGTTGGTGTAATCGGACGCCATAAGGGGGGCGAAGTAGGGGCTCTCCCGGTCCTCCGGGGAGGACTGGTAAAGATCCATGTAGTCGCAGATCCGTTTGGAGGTAAGCAGGTAATCGGTGCCGTTCTCCCGGACGGAAGGGAACGGGGAGGTCTCGTTGTGCCAGGGGGCGACGGCGGGATAAATGAGGATCTGCCGGGCAGGGAGAAATTCCCCCCGGTCCCGCGCAAGGAGAGAAACAGCGGCCGCCAGGTTGCCTCCGGCGCTGTCCCCGATGAGGGTGATCTCCTGGAGCTTTGTGTCCAGGAGAGAATGATCCAGAAAAATCTCCCGGGTCACGGCGTAGCAATCCTCCAGCCCTGCGGGGAAAGGATGCTCCGGCGCCAGGCGGTAGTCAACCGACACCACCACATGGTTGGTGAGACGGGCCATATCGGTGCAGACG
>JAEXZK010000089.1 GCA_023451415.1 Bacillota bacterium
CCCGCAGGGATTTCATAGCCTTGTCCTTGGCCGCGTCAAAGGGCTGCTTATTGAAGCCCAGGGCATTCTCCTGGCGCTCGCTGCCGGCATTGGAGGTCATGACGATGATGGTATTTTCAAAACTGACGTTGCGGCCCTGGGCGTCGGTGATGTGGCCCTCGTCCAGGATCTGGAGGAGGATGTTCATCACATCGGGGTGGGCCTTCTCGATCTCATCGAACAGGACGATGGAATAGGGCCGGCGGCGGACCTTCTCGGTGAGCTGTCCCGCCTCGTCGTAGCCCACATAGCCCGGGGGCGAGCCGATGATCCGGGACACCGAATGTTTCTCCATAAACTCCGACATATCCAGGCGGATCATGGGCTCCACGTTGTCAAAGAGCTCCTCCGCCAGCACCTTGACCAGCTCGGTCTTGCCCACGCCGGTGGGTCCCACGAAGAGGAAGGAAGCAGGGCGCTTCTTGACGCTCAGGCCCACCCGGGACCGGCGCACGGCCGCCGCCACCAGATCGATGGCTTCTTTCTGGCCTATGATCCGCTTGCCCAGGTTCTCCTCCAGATGGGCCACCCGGCCGATCTCGGTCTCTTTGATCTTGCTGGCGGGGATGCCGGTCCAAAGCTCGATGACCTTGGCCAGGTCCTCCTCGGTGACGGCCACGCTGAGGGCCGCAGGGGCCAGGCCCTCGATCTCCTGCTGGAGCCGGGCGGATTCCGCCTTCCTTTCCGCCACCGCCTCGTAGTCGATGACGTTTTCCTTCTCCAGCCGCTGGATGACGGCATCCACGTCCATTTTGGCCCTATATGCCTTATCGTAGTCCGCCAGGGCCTTGCTCTCCAGGGAAGCGCAGGAGCAGGCCTCGTCCATGAGGTCGATGGCCTTGTCGGGGAGGAAGCGGTCGTTGATATACCGCTCCGAAAGGACCACGGCCCGCTCCACAATGTGGTCGGTGAGGATCACCCGGTGGAAGGCTTCATAATATTTCTTGATGCCCCTGAGGACGGCTGCCGTATCGGCAATGGTGGGCTCTTCCACCTTCACGGACTGGAAGCGGCGCTCCAGGGCGGCGTCCTTTTCGATGTGCTTGCGGTATTCGTTAAAGGTGGTGGCGCCGATGACCTGGATCTCCCCCCGGCTCAGGGCGGGCTTGAGGATGTTGGCGGCGTTCATGCTGCCCTCGCTGTCCCCCACGCCCACCAGGGTATGCACCTCGTCGATAAAGAGGATGACGTTGCCCGCCTTTTTGACGTCGGCCACCAGGCCCTTGACCCGGCTCTCAAACTGGCCCCGGAACTGCGTGCCCGCCACAAGGCCGGTGAGGTCCAGCATATAGACCTCCTTGTCCTGGAGCTTCTGGGGCACATCCCCCGCGGCGATCCGCTGGGCGATGCCCTCCGCGATGGCGGTTTTGCCCACGCCGGGCTCGCCGATGAGGCAGGGGTTGTTCTTGGTGCGGCGGTTGAGGATCTGGATCACCCGGTAAATCTCCTGGTCCCGGCCGATGATGGCGTCCATGCCGCCTTCCCGGGCCTTCTCAGTGAGGTTCTCGCAGAAGTTGTCCAGGTACTTATACTTCTCCCGCTTTTTTTCCTTATCAGGCCGGGGCTTTTGGCCGGGGTGTTCCTTGACCCGGCGCTCCTCCAGGGCGGTGTCCGCTCCATCGGGATCGTCCAGGGCGTCGGGAAGGTTCTCCGCCGCCTGCTGGTTCCCCGGCTGCTGGGTCTGGCCGCTGAACAGGTTCTGGAGGAAGGGGAAGGGCATGGCGCCCCCCTGCTCAAAGAGCCCCTCCGGGTCCTCCCCGTTCATGGCCTCCATCATCTGGTCGCTGACGGCGTCCAGGTCGTCATCGGTGATCCCCATTTTCTTCATCAGGTCATCCACCGGTTTGAGGCCCATCTCCTTGGCGCACCGCAGGCAGAGGCCCTCGTTAATGGTCTGGCCGTTTTCCATCCGGGTCATATAGATCACCGCCAGCCTTTTGTGGCATCTCGTACACATCATATCCATGTTTCACCTTATCTTTCAGAGGCCCCGGGAAAGGCGGCGGCCTCGCTGCCATTGTTATGATGCCATTCGCGCAGCGAACGGCATCCTTGCGCATCCGGGCCGTAGCGCCGTGGGGCGCGGATGGCCCTGCGCATAGGGGTATTATAACCGCCTTGCGGTTATAACTGGGTTTTATTATAGCGCGCCGGTGTGAACCTTGTGTGAATTTTCCGTAAAGGTACACATGCCGCCGCGGGATGGGCCGGTCCGCAGGACTACTTGCGGGGGCCGCGGACGGCGCTGAGGTTGTCGGCGGCGTACATGGCCCCGGCAAAAACCATGGCCCCTGTCACCAGCGCTACAGCGGCCCAGACATACCGGGCCTCCATCAGCCGGGGGTAGGCCACCAGGGCGATGGTCACCACGTAAAAAACCACAGTGGCCAGCTTGCCGTACCACCGGGAGCCGTTGACCTGGCGGTATTTCCGGTACAGCAGCACCCCGCCCAGGCAGAGGCTGAGGTCCTTGACCGCAAGCAGGGCGGGCAGGGGCCACATCCAAGGGTGTTCCAAAGCAATGACAATGGCCACGGTAAACTGCGTCAGCTTGTCGGCCAACGGGTCCAGAACCTTGCCCACGTTGGTGATAAGGCGCCACCGCCGGGCGATAAAACCGTCCATGATGTCTGTTATTCCCGAAACCACCAGCAATACACCGCAAAACAAATAGTCGCCCGGCGCCTGCGCCCCGGTGTACCGCCATACAAAAACAGGGATCATCAGGATGCGCAGGACAGACAGCAGGTTGGGGATCTGTCGAAACATGCGTGCATACCCTTTCTTCCTACAACAGGCTCAAAAGATCCAAATTTTTGAACCAGAGGATGAGACTGGTCTCAGAGAGGACCTGGGAGTTGAGCAGCTCCCATTTGTTGCCGGATACAGCTACCACCAGCACCAGGGCCATGGTGATAAGATATCCCACCACCGCGGCCTGGATCAGGCCCAGCCCCAGGCCCAGCAGACGGTTGATCCCGCCCACCAGGGGCACGCGGTTGAAGCCCTTGCCCAGCCCCACCAGCATCCGCACCACCAGCATGATGAGGAAAAAGAGAAGGAAAAACACCACGATGCGCAGGACAAATTCCACCGCCGGGCCCACCACCACGTCTGTGACCGCCTGGGCCACCGTCTGGCTCTCCTCGGCCACCTTGCCATAGATGCGGTGGGCCGCGTCCGCCCCCGTCGCCGCGTCATTCTGGAGGAGGAAGCTCCAGTCCAGGCCCAGTTCCTCCAGCGCCCGGGTTATGTAGGCGATGGCCTGGTCCTTAAATTCCGCCAGCTGGGCAAACTGCCCCACCGAGTCCAGGGGCACCCCGGCCACCTCCTCCGGCAGCCGGCCGGCCACATAGTCCAGCACCCTTTCCTGGCCAAAGCGGACATAAAGCCGGCGGCTCAGGGGGCCGCTGAGGACCGCCGCCCCCAGGTACCCTGCCAGGGTGCCGATGAGGCTGATAAAGGCGGAGACAAAGCCCGCCCGCCACGCCTTCCAGACCACTCCGGCCAGGACGGCCGCCAGGATGACGTCCAAGATAAATCCGATGCTGAAATCCATTGAAACCTCCTTTGGGGGAAAGGGCTTCTCCCCATACTAAAATCACATTGTAACGCAGGACGGCCTCCCGGGCCCGCGCCAGCGGGGGCAGCGCCCCTCCCGGGGCAGGTCAGAGCCCTGTCCTGATAAGCCCGTCCGGCGTAATGCCGTAAATGCTGCTGCCCACCCCGCAGACAAAATAGAGGTCGTCGGCCTTGCGTTCCTTCACCTCCGACAGGGTGCGGTCGGCCAGGTAGAGCTTCCCCTCGGTGAGGAGGAGCAGGTGCCCGTTCGAGACATACTGGATGGACAGGATCTTCCGGTCCACCGAGGTGCTGCCCAGGAATTCCAGCCCGGGTCCGTAGGCCAGCACCTGGGTCCCCCGTTCTTCCCGGTAGTCGCCGTAGGCGATATAAAAGCCCCCCGACGCGCAGTTGTCAAAGGTCACCATATCCCCCGGCGCCTCCACCCGCGCCTTTTGGACGCCGTATTTGTCAAAGACATAAAGGGCCCTGTCGGTGATAACCTGGATATTATCCTCTGCCGTCCATCGGAGGGAAAGGATCATCTCATCCGGGAACTGGACAGCGGCCACCTCGGCCTCCGTCTCATCCAGGGCGGTGTGATGGACCCGCAGCTGGGCGGTGAGCCTGCCTCCCCCGGCATTCAGCCCCGCCACGGCAAACTTTTCGCCGTCCCGGGACATGGCTACATCGTGGATATAGCAGGCGCTGGTGTACCACGCGTACATCTCGGCGCAGCGGGGGTCGTAGGCTGTCACCTTTACCAGATGGCCTCTGGTGCCCGACGCCACCACCAGGCCGCCGTTTTCCGCGATGTCCGCCGCAAAGATGCGGCCCTCGGTTTCCAGGCTGGCCACCTGCTCCGATTTGCTGTCCACCCGCAGGCGGGTCCCTCCCAGATCGTAGGTGAGGAGCTTGCCGCCCCCGCTTTTGCTGATGGGCTCATTGTAGCTGTTGGGCCAGATGGCCAATCGGGCGCCCTTGCTGTTGTAGATATAGGTGCCGGAGCCGCTGACCACCGCCACATCCTTGCCGATGGGCAGCAGCTGGAGCACATCCAGGTCGTCCACCACCACGGGGAAGCCTCCCCCCGGCCGGAGGGAGGACATGAGGTTGCTCAGCCTTGTCCCGATGTCCCACCGGTAAACCTTGTCCGCGGCCACTACTCCCACTGCGGCCACCGTCAGCAGCACAGCCGTCAGCGCCAGACGCCGGAGGTTTCTGGCCCTCCGTCGCTTACGGCGGAGGCGTTCAAATTCCGTTGTATTTCCCAAACAGGCTCCGCCTCCTTTTTCATCCGGGCCGCGGGTCATGCTCCGCCCTTGGCCGTCAATTTATTTGCAGGGGCAGTCAGGTATTCTCTCCGCTTCCCAAAGCAGCCCCGTCCAAAGCCCGGTTCCGGCAATGGCAATCCGGGGCGGCCGCATGGAGCCCATATGTTCCTTTTGCGGGGCCCGCCGCAGAAGTTCCAGGGCTATCATACCTCCGCTGGGGAGAAAAGTCCGTCGCAATCGGTATAGAACACCTCATCCAGATAAAGCCCCCAGGGGGGAGCCGTCGGCCCGGCCCGGCCTCTGTCCCGGCTTTCCAGGATGGCGGGGATGTCCTCCGGGGCCATCCGCCCGGCGCTGACCTCCAGGAGGGTGCCGGCGATGATCCGCACCATATTGTACAGAAATCCGTCCCCGGTGATGGAGAGGGTCACCAGCTCCCCCTGGCGGGTCACCCCGCAGCGGTAGATGGAGCGCACCTAGTCCTCCACCGACCCGCCCGCAGCGCAGAAGGCGGAAAAATCATGGGTGCCCAGGAAGGCCCCGGCCGCCCTGTTCATAAGCTCCTCCCTGATAGGAGTACGAACCAGCAGGGCCAGATTCTCCAAAAAAGGGTCCCGGACCCGGCTGTTGTGCATTTTATAAAGATACCGCTTGCCGGTGCAGGAGTACCGGGGATGGAAATCCCTAGCCGCCTCCCGGCAGTCCCGGACCGCCACGTCCCCCGGCAGGTGGACGTTGAGGGCCTGCACCACCCGGTCGCAGGGGATGGGGTTCTGGGTTCGGAAGGAAAGGACAAACCCGTTGGCGTGGACCCCCGCGTCGGTGCGGGAGCAGCCCTTGACGTCCAGGCGGCTGCCAAAGACCTCCTGGATGGCGTCCTGGAGCACCTGGCAGACAGTGATCCCGTTTTTCTGCACCTGGAAGCCGTGGTAATTGGTCCCCCGGTAGCGGACGGTGAGCACAAGATGGCGCATGGATCCTCCTTTCCCGCCCCGGGCCTGTTACAGCACCGGCGGCAGCAGGATATTCAGGGCGATGACCACGCCCATGGTCAGGGCCATGACGGCGGCGGCCACGCCGTCCCGCCAGGTCATTTTCAACTGCTTCATCCGGGTGCGGCCCACGTCTCCCCGGTAGCAGCGGCACTCCATGGCCAGGGCCAGCTCGTCGGCCCGGCGGAAGGACCCCACAAAGAGGGGGATGAGGATGGGCACCAGGGCCCGGGCCCGCTGCATAAGCCCCCCGGTCTCCATATCGGCGCCCCGGGCCTTCTGGGCGGAAATGATCTTGTCCGTCTCCTCGATGAGGGTGGGGATAAACCGCAGGGCGATGGTCATCATCATGGCCAGCTCATGGACCGGCATCTTCAGCTTTTTCAGGGGGTCCAGCAGCCGCTCGATGCCGTCCGTGAGGGCGATGGGCGAGGTGGTGTAGGTGAGCAGGGTGGTGCCAGCGATGAGGCTGATGATGCGGATGGACATGAGGATGGCGGTCATGACGCCCTGGTAGGTGATCTTGAGGAACTTCCACTGCCAGAGGATATCGCCCTCCACAAAAAGCATATTGAGCACCGCGGTAAAGATGACGATGGGCACGATGGGCCGCAGGCTCTTGAGGATCATCTTCAGGGGAACGCGGCTGACAAGGTAGCAAATGACGGCAAAGGCCACCCCCACCAGCAGGGCGGGAATGTTCCTGGCTACAAACAGCAGCACGATATAGGCCAGGGAGAGGAGTATCTTCACCCTGGGGTCCAGGCGGTGGATGGGGGAATGGCCGGGGAAGTACTGGCCGATGGTGATGTCGCGGATCATGCCTTCTCCCCCTTTCCCGCCAGGCGGTGGAGAAGCTCCGCCCTGGCCGCCTCCACGGTGTAGACGTTCCGGGGCAGGCCGCAGCCCAGCTTGTCCAGTTCCAGAAAGACCCGGGACACCTGGGGCACCGACAGGCCCATGGCCGACAGCTCCTCCCCGCGGCTGAATACCGCCTCCACCGTGTCGTAGCAGTGGAGCCGGCTCTTGTTCATCACCAGGGCCATGGTGGCGTACCGGGCGATGTCCTCCATGCTGTGGGAGACCAGCAGCACGGTGGTGCCCCGCTCCTGATGGTATTCCTGTATCTCCCCCAGGATCTTGTCCCGTCCCTTGGGGTCCAGGCCGGCGGTGGGCTCGTCCAGGATGAGGACCTCGGGGTCCATGGCCAGCACTCCGGCGATGGCCACCCGGCGCTTCTGCCCGCCTGAAAGCTCAAAGGGGCTCTTCTCCAGCTTGTCGTCCCCCAGGCCCACAAAGCGCGCCGCCTGGCGGACCCGCTTGTCGATCTCCTCCTGGCTCAGGCCCATGTTGGTGGGGCCGAAGGCGATGTCGGTATAGACCGTCTCGCCAAAAAGCTGGTACTCGGGGTACTGGAAGACCAGCCCCACCTTAAAGCGGAACTGGCGGATCTTGCCCTTGTCCGCCCAGATGTCCTGCCCATCCACAAAAACCCGGCCGGAGGTGGGCTGGATGAGGCCGTTGAAGTGCTGGATCAGGGTGGATTTGCCCGACCCGGTGTGGCCGATGACCCCCACGTATTCCCCGCGGCGGATATCCACCGATACGTCCTCCACAGCGGTCTTCTGGAAGGGGGTGCCCACCGAGTAGGTGTGGGTCAGATGCTCTGTGCGGATTGCGGAATCTGCGCTCACGCCGGCTCCCCCTTTCCCAGCAGCCGGGCAAGCTCCCGGATGCATTCTTCTTCCGTAATGATATCGTCCCGCACGTCCACGCCGGCCTGGCGCAGCTCGTGCATCAGCTCGGTGACCTGGGGGACGTCCAGGCCCACCGATTTAAGCCGCTCCACCTGGGAGAACACCTCCCGGGGGCCGCCCTCCATGAGGATGGAGCCGTGGTCCATCACCACCACCCGGTCGCACTGGGCGGCCTCGTCCATGTAGTGGGTGATGAGCACCACGGTGATGCCGTGCTCCCGGTTCAGCTCCCGGAGGGTGCGCATCACCTCCCGGCGGCCCTTGGGATCCAGCATGGCGGTGGGCTCGTCCAGGACGATGCACTTGGGCCGCATGGCGATGACCCCGGCGATGGCCACACGCTGCTTCTGCCCGCCGGAGAGCTGGTGGGGCGCGTGCTCCCGGTATTCATACATTCCCACGTCCCGGAGGGCCTGGTCCACCCGCCGGCGGATCTCCAGGGGCGGCACGCCGATGTTCTCCAGAGCGAAGGCAACGTCCTCCTCCACAATGGTGGCCACGATCTGGTTGTCCGGGTTCTGGAACACCATGCCCACGGTCTGGCGGATGTCATAGAGATGCTCCTCCTGGGCGGTGTCCATGCCGTCCACCAGCACCCGGCCGGTGCGGGGGACATAAACGGCGTTGAAATGCTTGGCCAGGGTGGACTTGCCGCTGCCGTTGTGGCCCAGCACAGCCAGGAACTCTCCGCGGCGGACCTGGATGTCCACCCCGTCCAGTACCATCTGCGCCACCCGTCCCAGCTCGGGCTCCTCGTCATAGCTGAAGGTGATTTGTTCGCCGGTGATGATGTTTTCCAATGCTTCTTCTTCCTTCCTGTGCTTTGGGTCAAAGGGTGCTTCTCAAAAGACAAAAGCGGCGGGAAATTCGTTGAGCAAGAATAGCTGCAAGGCAAAACACAGGGGCGCTGAATGTGTTCCCCGTATTTTAACGCAGCAGATGCCTTGTTCAGCAGGATTTCCCAAAGCTGGGGGGGTTCAGAAGGTCCCCGGGATGTCAGAGGCTGGCGTCCGCCGCCGTCCAGATGGCGGTGGAGCCGCAGGGCAGGGCGCGGCCTGTGGCCGTCACCGGCAGGCCGATCTCCGAGGAGGAGGTCCTGCCGCCATGCTGCGGGGCCACGGTGGCTCCAAGGATGTACTCCATCACCGAGGGCCCCAGGCCGGTGGTGTAGCTGTTGATGGTAAAGAACAAGGGGTCCGGGGTCAGCACCCGGGCGCACAGGGCCGCCAGGTCGTAGATGCAGTCCTCCAGCTTCCAGACCTCGCCGCCGGGGCCACGGCCGTAGGAGGGCGGGTCCATAATCACCGCGTCGTAGCGGCTTTCACGGCGGATCTCCCGCTCCACAAACTTCTGGCAGTCGTCCACGATCCAGCGGATGGGCTTGTCCGAAAGGCCGCTGAGGGCCTGGTTCTCCCGGGCCCAGGCCACCATTCCCTTGGAGGCATCCACATGGCAGACAGAGGCCCCCGCCGCCGCACAGGCCAGGGTGGCCCCGCCTGTGTAGGCAAAGAGGTTGAGGACCCGGATGGGCCGGCCCGCCTCCCGGATCAGCTTCCCGAACAGGTCCCAGTTTACCGCCTGCTCGCGAAAAAGCCCGGTGTGCTTAAAGCCGGTGGGGCTAATCTTGAAGGTCAGCTCCCCATACCGGATATTCCACGTCTCCCGGGGGAGGCTGCGCACCTCCCAACGGCCTCCCCCGGAGGCAGAGCGGTGATACCGGGCATTTGCCCGGTCCCACTCCGGCCCCTTGGGGGTCTTCCAAAGCACCTGGGGATCGGGGCGGGCAAGGATGACGTTTCCCCACCGTTCCAGCTTCTCCCCGCTGCTTGCGTCCAGGACCTCAAAGTCCTTCCAATCTTTTGCTGTCCGCATCTTTCTTCTCCAATCGCTGTATCCCCGGCTTTCAGGGCAGATATGTTTTGATGGCGTCGGCCAGGGTGTGGGCTATGGCGTCTATCTGCTCCATGTCCTCCCCTTCCACCATGACGCGAATGAGGGGTTCGGTGCCCGAAGGCCGCAGGAGCACCCTGCCCCTGTCCCCCAGCTGCTCCTCGCAGCGGCGGATGGCCTGGCTCAGCTCCGGGCTCTCGGTGATGGCCGCCTTCATGTCCCGGTCGGCCTCCACGTTGATGAGCACCTGGGGCATGATGGTGATCACCCCTGCAAGCTGCCCCAGGGTCTTGCCGCTACGCCCCAGGGCGGACAGCAGCTGCACCGCCGAAAGCTGGCCGTCCCCGGTGGTCATGTAGTCGGTGAAGATGATATGGCCCGACTGCTCGCCGCCGATGTTGTGGCCTTCCTCCAGCATGGCCTCCAGCACATAGCGGTCCCCCACCTTGGTGGTCCTGGTGTGGATGCCATTCTCCTGGGCAAACTTGAAGAAGCCGAAGTTGCTCATCACCGTCACCACGGCGGTGTCGTTTTTCAGAGTACCGGCGGCCTTCATGTCCACGGCGAAAATGGCGATCATCTGGTCGCCATTGACCACCCGGCCTGTTTCATCCACAGCCAGGCACCGGTCAGCGTCGCCGTCAAAGGCCACCGCCAGATCGTAGCCGCCCTGGGTGACCTTCTCACACAGCTCCTCCACATGGGTGGAGCCGCAGTGGCGGTTGACATTGAGGCCGTCGGGTGTGTCGTTGATGATATGGGCGTCCACCCCCAGGGCGGAGAAAAGCTCCCGGGCCGTGGCGGAGGCGCTGCCGTTGGAGCAGTCCACCAGCACCTTGAGGCCGGAGAGGTCGGCCTTCACCGTGGAGGCGATGTGGCGGATATATTCATGGACCGCCTGGCCGTCCCAGGCCACCCGGCCGATCTGGTCGGCGGGCGCATAGGCATAAGGGGGCGTGTGATCCAGAAGGA
>JAEXZK010000125.1 GCA_023451415.1 Bacillota bacterium
ACCATCAGCCGGGTGGCCAACAGCAAGTATATCCAGTGCTCCTACGGCGTCTTCCCCATCCGCGCCTTCTTTACCCAGGGGGTGGAAGGGACCGCCGGGGAGGACACCCGCAGCTCCACCAGCATCAAGGAAATGATCGGCGAGCTCATCGCCGCCGAGGATCCGGGGCATCCCCTCAGCGACCAGGCCCTGGCGGAGCTTCTCCAGAAGGAGGGGGCGGACATCTCCCGCCGCACCGTGGCCAAATACCGGGAACAGCTGGGGCTGGGCTCCTCCTCCCTGCGCAAGGCCCGGCGCTGAAACCCTGCCGGGCAGAAGCATGACTCCTGTTTTATAAAATAAAAGACTCCCCACTTTGCAGCCGCGCGGTCTCAGGCCGCTTCCGCTCCAAAGTGGGGAGTCTTTTTTACCTTTTGTCACCAAAGCCTTTTTGCAGTCGCCAGGCGCCAGGCGCCCATCTCCACAGCGCCCATGCTCATCTTCCGCCCAATGCATCAGGCGATCCGCTTTTGTGCGGAAAGGCCCCGGCCCAAGGGCAGAAGTCAAAAAACTTCGGTTTAAATGATGCCAACCTGCCTCATGCCAAATATCCATATAAACATGGTCACCGAGGAAAGGACCGTTGTGTAGATAACCATCTGGGCGGCCATCGTCTCGTCCGCCTTCATGGACTTGGCCATGATGAAGCTGGACACAGCGGTGCAGGAACCGAAGATGAAATAGATAGCCCCCATTTCGTAATTGCTGAAGTCAAAGAAGAGGGCCGCCGGGATAAGCATTACCAGGGGAGATACCACCAGCTTGATGAAGCATCCGATCAGCACAGTCCTGGTGTTTTGGAAGAAGTTATCCAGCTCGATCTGTCCGCCCAGGGCAATGAGGGCCAGCGTGGAGGCCATGCCCGCCAGATCGGACATGGGTTTTTCCAGGAACAGGGGGACGGGCAGCCTGACCGCAGCGGCGGCCATACCGGCCAGCGCTCCGATGATGATGGGGTTTTTGATGATATTCAGCAGCACCCGGCCCACCGAAAGCTTCTTCTCCTCCGGGGAAAAGACAGTGAGGAAGGTAACCGCGCCGATGTTCTGCACCACAGAGACAAAGGGCAGCAGCAGCACCGTGGAGAGGCTGCCCTCGGGGCCAAAGACATTACCCGCCAGGGCCACCCCCATGAGGACACAGTTGCTGCGGTAAATGCCCTGCATAAACGCCCCGCATACAGGCCGGTCCTTGATAAACCGCGGCACGGCAAACCAAATGATGAGGCCGACGACGGCGTAGCCCACCACGCCGTAAAGGATGAACGCCACATTGAGATTGGCCCGGATATCTACATTGTAGATCTGCTTAAACATCACCAGAGGGAAAAGGTACTTAAAGGCAAAATCGCTTGCCGTGTCAATAAAGTCCTTGTTGATGGCCCCCCTCCGCTTAAGGAAGTAGCCAAAAAACACAGTGATAAAAAGAGGCGCAATGCAGTTGAAAGCAAAGATGATGTTTTCCATGAATGTCCCTGTCCCGCCTGGTATCCGGCGGCTTTCTAAAAATGAAATGTTTATTGTCATTATAACACCTACGGGATAGGGATTCATCGTCTATCTGCCTAAAAATCCTGCGTTGTTTTTAGGGCTGGTTTGAAAACAGGGCGCACAACGGATTTTGGATATCCATCGGATGCGCTTAAAGCAGAAAGCCCGGGATGCCACCGGGTCCCGGGCTTTTTTCGCGCCGCTGTTTGCGGAAAAATGGGGCCTGATTTTTCAAAGGGCCCCGGGAAAGCGCTCCGCGCCGCTGCAATCCAACCGTTTTTTCAACACCTCCACCGCCTCCTGGCAGGTGACGGCGGAAAGCCCCGCCGCGGCCATCATCCGGCAGGCGTCGGTGGTAAAGAACTGGTTGCCGGTAAAAAATTCCCGCGACGGCTGGGTGCAGACCTCCCGGCCGCCAAAGAGCATGGTGCAGCGGTCGGCGCATCTGGCGGCAAACTCTGCGTCGTGGGTCACCAGGAGGATGGTTCTCCCCTCCCCCTTGAGCTCCAGAAGCAGCTGACGCAGCTCCTCCCGGGCAAAGGCATCCAGCCCCTTGGCAGGCTCGTCCAAAAGCAGAAGCCGGGGGTCGCGCAGCAAAAGCTTTGCCAGGGCGGCCCTCTGCTGCTCCCCGCCGCTCAGGTCGTGGGGATGACGCTCCAGGAGGTCCGTCAGCCCCAGCCGGCCGACCAGGCCCTGGCCGGACCCGATATCCCTCCCGGAGGAGTCCGCCAGTTCCTCCCTCAGGGTGTCATAGCGGAACATGGCCTTGGGCGACTGGCTCAGCAGGGCCTTCCTCAGCCCTCTGGGGAGCTTTATGGAACCCCGGCTGGGGTCCAGGACACCGGCGATGAGGCCAAGCAGGGTGGTTTTCCCGCTGCCGTTGCCTCCCAGCACCGCGTGGATTTCACCCTCACGCACCTCCAGCTCCAGCCCCTGGAGGATGAATTCCCGGCTCTCCGGCCAGCGGAACCACAAATCCCGGATGCGCAGAAGGGCGTGGCTCTTTTCCCCGGCTCCGGACGGGGCGGGCTGGGCCTCCTCCGGGCAGGGCGGGGCTGCTGCCGTCACTCTCCTGAGCCAAAGCCGTCCCTCTGCCACCGAGATGGGGCACTCCCCCTGTCCGCCCATCCCGGCAAATATCCGGGAAGGCGCCGTCAGGGCGGGCAGGAAGCGGTGGCCGGGGGCGGAAACCACCATTTGGGTAAATTCCCGCGGTGTCCCCGCAAAAGCCACCCGACCCTCCTCCAGGAGGGCCACATGGGTGGCGGCCGGAAGCAGTTCCTCCAGCCGGTGTTCGCTGAGGACCACCGTGACGCCCAGCTCCCGGTGGATGCGGGACAAAAGGCCGATAAAGTTCCGGGCGGCCACCGGGTCCAGCTGCGCGGTGGGCTCATCAAGCACCACCACCCGGGACCCCATGGCCATCACCGCCGCCAGGTTGAGCAGCTGCTTTTCTCCGCCGCTGAGCCCCCACACCGGGCGCTGGAACCACTGGTCAATCCCGAAAAAAAGCGCCGTTTCCGCCACCCTGCGGCGGATAGTCTCGGAGGGGAGGCCCAGATTTTCCAGCCCGAAGGCCAGCTCATGCCAGAC
>JAEXZK010000131.1 GCA_023451415.1 Bacillota bacterium
CCGCCTTGACGGACTCCACATCGCCAAGGGCTTCCCCGGCGGTCACGGTGTCACCGGCCTGGGGCAGGTTGACAAATACCAGATCGCCCAGGGCGTCCTGAGCATGATCGGTGAGGCCCACCTTGGCGCTGCCGTCGGGCAGGACCTCCACCCACTCGTGGCTCTTGGAATACTTCAGCTGGCTGGGAATATTCATACTAATGTCCTCCTTGATTGATTGTGGTGTAAATGGAACGATCTTTCGATCATTTGGCAGCTTTTTTATAGAAGGGGAGCTTGACAATCTCGGCGGCGATCCGGCGGCCCCGGACATCCACCTCCACCTGGGCCCCTTCCACGGCCTTATCGGCCTCCACCATGGCCATGGCCACAGCGTGGTTCAGGTAGGGGCAGTGGGTGCCGGAGGTGGTCATGCCGATCTCCCGGCCGTCCAGGTATACCGGGCAGTGCTCCCGGGCGATGCCCCGGCCCGTCATCCGCAGGCCCACCCGCTTCCGGGCGGGAGCACCCATCTTTTCCATGGCCTCACGGCCGATGAAGTCCTCTTTGGCCATCTTGACAAAAAAGCCAAGCCCTGCCTCGATGGGGGTGACCGTCTCGTCCATCTCATGGCCGTAGAGGGGCATGGCGGCCTCCAGCCGCAGGGTGTCCCGGGCTCCCAGGCCGCAGGGGATGAGGCCGCGGTTTTTCCCTGCTTCCAAAAGGATATCCCACAGACGCGGCGCGTCCCCGTTGGCGCAGTAGAGCTCGTAGCCGTCCTCACCGGTGTAGCCGGTCTTGGAAACGATGCAGGGGATATCTCCGTCAGGGGTATGCACCACGCCTTTTTCCACAAAGTAATAGTATTTGACGGGGATGCTCTCCGGGCCGCACAGCTTCTCCAGGATCGCTTTGGACTGGGGCCCCTGAAGGGCGATCTGGGCCACGCTGTCCGAGATATCGGCAAAGCGCACATCCCCTATCAGGTGGCTCTCGATCCACCGCGCGTCCTTTTCCCGGTTGGCGGCATTGACCACCAGCAGGTACCGCTCCTCGCCGCAGCGGTAGACCATCAGATCGTCCACCACGCCGCCGTTCTCATAGCACATGGGGCTGTAGCGCACCTGGCCGTCCACCATGCCGGTGCAGTCGTTGGTAACCAGGCGGTTGATGTTCATCAGGGCGTCCGGGCCTTCCAGGGTGATCTCCCCCATGTGGGAGACGTCAAACAGACCCGCCTTGGTGCGGACAGCCATGTGCTCCGCAATGACGCCCGACCCGTACTGCACAGGCAGCTGATACCCCGCAAAGGGCACGATCTTACCGCCTGCCGCCACATGGCGGTCATAAAGCGGCGTCTTCTTCTCCGTGGACATATGATTTCCTCCTCCAACTTGTTAAAAATCAGACAATATGAAAAGAGGCGCGTCGAAAAAATCGACACGCCTCCGTACCATAACCTGAAAGATTCTCCCTCTGCCAAGGGGTTGCTTCTTCGGTGCCGTTATAAGCGGCTTTCCAGAGTTTCGTCCAGTCCCGGTCCTTTTGCCTGAGAGTTGTTGCATTTCCCCTTCGGCGCCGCCGCAGCGGTCTCTCCCGGGACCTTCCTCCGAATATTCACTTTTCACCCTTAGTTTAGACCATTATTTCCCTGGTGTCAACCGGTGAGAAGGAAAAGAATCGTCCCGCCTTTGGGGGGAGAGGATAATCAGGAGGACCATTATTCTCCTGCGCCTTATCTGTTTACAGAAAATGTGAATATAGTTATAATAAGATAGAATCCAATCGAATCCTGGCGGCAATCACCGTCCATTCTTTTAATACAAACTTCGGGAGAGTGCCCATGAATTTTTTTCGCAAGCTGCTTTTATATAGTATCTGCCTGGTCATGGTCCTGCCTGCGGGGCTGGCCGAAGCCATGGCCCTGACCCCCAGCCTCAATATTTATTCCGAGACCTATGTGGTCATGGATGCCAACACCGGCCAGGTGCTCATTGAAAAAGACATGCACCGTCAAAAGGCCCCGGCCAGCATCACTAAGATCCTCACCTGTGCCATCGCCCTGGACCAGGAAGCGGACCTTGACAAAATGGTCACCATGGATCGGGAGTCGGTTTACAGCATCCCCTCCAACACCACCCACATCGCCCTGGAGGAGGGGGAGACGGTCTCCTTGTACGCCCTGCTCCGGGGCACCATGCTCATCTCCGCCAACGACGCCGCCAACGGCGTGGCCCTGGGCGTCGCCGGGAACCTGGACAGCTTTGTCTCCATGATGAACCAGCAGCTGGCCCAGATCGGCACCCAGGATACCCACTTTGCCAATCCTCACGGCCTGGACGACCCTCAGCACTACACCAGCGCCTATGATATGGCCCTTATCACCAAGTGGGCCATCACTGTCCCCGGCTTCCGGGAGCTTTTTGGCACCACGGAGTACGACTTCCCCGCCACCAACCGGAAGGTCCGGGACTATAAGTTCTACGCCCAGGATTCCATGCTGTACGAGGAAAACAAGGAATATTATCCCGGCGTGGAGGGCGGCAAGCTGGGCTACACCGACAACGCCGGGCACACCATCGTCACCCTGGCCAAGCGCGGGGATATGGAGCTCATCTGCGTCGCTATGGAC
>JAEXZK010000231.1 GCA_023451415.1 Bacillota bacterium
TCGGGGCCGGCCTGACGGGAATCCTCACCGCCTGGGAGCTGGAGCGCCGGGGGATGCAGGTAATGGTGCTGGAACGGGGGCGGATCGCCGGGGGCGTCACCTCGGGCACCACCGGCAAAATCACCGCGCAGCATGGGCTGATCTACAAGCGGCTGCTGGAGGGGCTGGGCCAGGGCCTTGCCTCCCAGTATTACCGCGCCGCCGCCCAAGCCCTGGAGGACTACCGGCGGCTGGCCGCCTCGGGCCTTGTGTTCGGCCTGGAGGAGCGGGACTCCTATGTGTATGCCCGGGAGGACACCTCTCGGCTGGAAGCGGAGCTTGACACCTGCCGCCAGCTGGGCATTCCGGCGGAGTCCGCCTCTGCGGAAGACCTCCCCTTCCCCGCCGCAGGAGCGCTCTGCCTCCCCCGCCAGGCCCAGATGGAACCCTTGCGGCTCATCCAGGCGCTGTCCAGGGGGCTGACCATCTATGAACGCACAACGGTCACCGGGGTGGAGGAAGGGATGGTCCACACCGACCGGGGATGGGTCCGGGCGGAGCATATCATTATGACCGCCCATTTTCCCTTTGTCAACCTGCCGGGGCTCTGGTTTATGAAGCTCCATCAGGAGCGCTCTTACGTCCTGGCCCTGGAGGGGGCCCGGCCTCCGGGTGGGATGTGGGTTGGGGAGGACGGCGGCTGTTCCTTCCGGGACTGGCAGGGTCTTGTCCTGCTGGGCGGCGGCGGGCACCGCACCGGCGACAACCGGGAGGGGGGGCGCTACGAGGACCTGCTGGAGGCCGCCCGGAAGTGGTGGCCCGGCTGTCGGGAGGTCTGCCGCTGGAGCGCCCAGGACTGCATCCCCATGGACGGGATGCCCTTCATCGGACGGTACGCCCCGTCCACCCCCAACATGTATGTGGCCACCGGCTTCCAAAAATGGGGGATGACCACGGCCATGACCGCCGCCCAACTCCTGGCGGACCTGGTCACCCAGGGGAGCTCCCCCTGGGAGCGGCTCTTCGACCCCGGACGCCTGCGGCTCTCCCAGTCCGCGCGCCAGCTGGCCGAGGACACCTACCGGGCGGCCAAGGGGCTGCTTACCCGGGCCGCGGCCCCGCCCCGGGACCTCACCGACGCCCTGCCCCCGGGGCATGGCGGCATCGTGGAGTGGGAAGGCCGCAAGGCCGGCGTCTACAAGGATTTGCAGGGAGACATCTGGGCCGTCCAGGCCAAATGCCCTCATCTGGGCTGCCAGCTGGAGTGGAACCCGGATGAAAAAAGCTGGGACTGCCCCTGCCACGGTTCCCGCTTTGATTATCAGGGACGGGTGCTGGACGGGCCCGCAGTGGACGGTCTTGCAGCGCCCGGCCCCGAGGAGTATAATAAAGAGGAAAATTAAGGCGAAGCAGGGAGGACGACATCATGGCCAAGACAGCCGCCGAGCCACGGGAAAAGCCTGTCAAAGCACGGGGGAGACTCCGCCTTATCCTGCGGACGGTGCTGGTCACCGCTCTGGTCTGCGCAGGGGTATTCCTGTTTTTCTACTTCCGCGCGCCCCGGGAGGCCCCGCCTCCGGAGATCACGTCCCAGCTCATCATCCAAAAAATTTCGGGGATGAGCGAGCTGGCCACCGTCCGGTATCTTTATACCAGCGTCGGCAAATTTGAATCCAGCAGCGACTTTTATGGCTATACCATCCCTTTTACCAAAAAGACCTTCCTGCTTTCCTACAGCGGGATCATCAAGGCCGGCGTGGATCTGAAGGCTGTTCAGGTGGCGGTGAGCCCCTCGGCCATCGTCCTCACCCTGCCCAAGGCTGTCATTCTTTCCCACGAGGTGGATTACGACAGCTTCCAGATTTTTGACGAGACAAAAAATATCTTCAACCCCATCACCCTCAGCGACTATGCCGCCTTTTTTTCCGACGAGCGGGTCAAAATGGAGACCCAGGCTGTGGATGGCGGGCTGCTGGAAGAAGCGGACGCTCAGGCCAAAGAGTCTCTCCGTGCCTTCCTCACCTCCCTGGACATCCTTGCGGAGGATCAGCGGGAGCTGGTTTTCCGGTAGCCCGTTTTTTCGCACCTTTTGCCCGCATAAGGCGTAAGCATGGGGAGGCCGTTGGGACGCCTTTCCCTGCGGGATGGGCAGCCGCCTCGGGGGCACGCCCCCGAGGCGATACATTATAATGTAATGTCATATAATAAGGACCGTGGGGGAAAGCGCGGAGTCCCCCATTTTTTCTTTAAATTTTTTCTAAAACTTTTTCACCTTTGAAGTGTTGACATTTGGGCTTGGACATGGTATATTATTTGGGCGCGGTATTGTTATGCTGGTGTAGCTCAGCCGGTAGAGCAGCTGATTTGTAATCAGCAGGTCGGGGGTTCGAATCCGTCCACCAGCTCCATCTCCAGCAGCAGAACAGTACCCGGCAAAACGGCAGGATACTGCTGATATGTGGGAGTGTTCCCGAGCGGCCAAAGGGGGCAGACTGTAAATCTGTTGCTTTTCAGCTACGATGGTTCGAATCCATCCGCTCCCACCACTTTTTAAAAATCTGCATGGCCATGGCCATGC
>JAEXZK010000279.1 GCA_023451415.1 Bacillota bacterium
CGTCTGGATAACAGTACAATTATAGTATAAGAACCATGTGTTTTCAATAAATAGATTGTTAAGAATCTGCTTGTTTTAAGCGATGTGAGCAGAATAATTGGGCAAGAGAGGGCGGTTTGGACTTTACAATGGGCCCGGGCTCCCATATAATAGACAGGTAAACTGTAATAGGAAACGGAGAGGCAGAATATATGCTGCAATTTGAAGAACTCAAACAAAAGCTGCAGGCCGGCAAAGAGCCCCTGGACGAGCTGCGCCAGGCGCTGAACATCGACGGCCTGGGCAGGGAGCTGGAGGAGCTGGAGATCAAGTCCGGGCAGCCTGGATTTTGGGACGATGTGGAGAACTCCCAGAAGCTGCTCCAGCGCCAGGGGGCCATTAAGGGGAAGATCGACGGGTACCGCAGGCTGTGCGCCCTTTACGAGGACACCATGACTCTCATCGACCTGGCCCTGGAGACGGAGGACGCCAGCGTCTTTGAGGAAGCCCAGGCGGATGCAGGGGCTTTTCAGGACCAGTTGGACGACATGAAGCTTTCCACCCTCCTTACCGGGGAGTACGACAACATGAACGCCATCCTCACCTTCCATGCAGGCGCAGGCGGCACCGAGGCCCAGGACTGGGCCCAGATGCTCTACCGGATGTATACCATGTATGCCGAGCGCAAGGGCTTCCGCTACAAGGTGCTGGATTACCTGGACGGGGACGAGGCGGGCATTAAGAGCGCTTCCATCCTGGTGGAAGGGGACAACGCCTACGGCTACCTGAAGTCGGAGGCTGGTGTCCACCGGCTGGTGCGGGTCAGCCCCTTTGACGCCTCCGGCCGCCGCCACACCTCCTTTGCCTCCCTGGAGGTCATGCCCGAGATCACCGACCAGGTCCAGGTGGAGATCCGGGAGGAGGACATCAAGATGGATGTTTACCGGGCCAGCGGCGCGGGCGGGCAGAAGGTCAACAAGACTTCTTCCGCCGTCCGCCTCACCCATCTCCCCACCGGCATCGTGGTGGCCTGCCAGGTGGAGCGTAGCCAGCACCAGAACCGGGAAGTGGCGATGAATATGCTCCGGTCCAAGCTTATCGAGATCAAGGAGCGGGAGCACTTGGAGAAGATCGAGGACATCAAGGGCGATCAAAAGGAGATCGCCTGGGGCAGCCAGATCCGGTCTTATGTTTTCATGCCCTACACCATGGTCAAGGACCACCGCACCGGGTATGAGGTGGGCAACATCGACTCGGTGATGGACGGCAATATCGACGGCTTCATCAACGAGTACCTTAAGCAGAAGAGCAACGGGACCATATAAAACGCAAAAGCACCTCCGGGCGGCTGTGGGCTGCTCCGGAGGTGTTTCGTTTTGTGCGCTTCGGCGAAATGGGCTCCCTGGCACCGCCGGGGGCCTTTACAGGCAGATGACCTTATCGGCCACGTTTTCTACAAAGGCGCGGTCGTGCTCCACAAAAAGCATGGTGAATTCATGCCCGCGGATCAGTTCCTCGATCTGGATGCGGGAGAGGACGTCGATATAGTTGAGGGGCTCGTCCCAGAGGTACAGGTGGGCCTGCTGGCAGAGGCTCCGGGCGAGGAGGACCTTCTTTTTCTGCCCGGCGCTCAGGTCCGACATATCCTTCTCAAACTGCACCCGGGAGAAGTCCAGCTTCCGCAGGATGGCCTTGAAGAGGCTTTCGTCAATATCCGACGCCAGGGCAAAGTCCCGGAGCCCCCCGCCCAGCCAGGAGGCGTCCTGGGGGACGTAGGAGACGATCAGCCCGCCGGCCAGCTGGAAAAAGCCATGATGAGGGATGTCCTCCCCGGCAATGAGCTTGACGATGCTGGACTTGCCGCAGCCGTTGCGCCCGCACAGGGCCGCGTGCTCCCCCCGCCGCAGGGTGAAGCTGACATCCTCAAAGACCGTCCGCCCGCCATAGGAGACCGACAGCTCCCGGGCCTCCGCAAGCACCTCCTTGTGGTGGCGGAGAGGGTGGATGGCCAAGGACTCGGCTTTCTCAAGGTTCTTCAGGAGGGAGGACTTCTCCTCCACAGCCTTTTGACGGCGTATTTCTGTGGATTTGGCGCGCTTCATCATTTTGGCCGCCTTGTGGCCGATATGACCCCGGTCCGGGCGCAGGCCGGAGTTGCGGGTCCCTTTTTTGGTGCGCTCCACAGCGTCGGACCAGCCGGCGGTGCGGCGGGCAGCCTCGGTGAGGCGCCCGATGTCCTTCTTCAGCTTTTCGCTTTGCGCCAGTTCAAACTGGTCCCGGAGTTCCTTGTTCTGCTGCCAGGTGGAAAAGTTCCCCCGCATCACCTGGATGTCAGCCTTGTTGATGGAGAGAATATGGTCCACGCATCCGTCCAGAAAGGCCCGGTCATGGGAGACCAGGATAAAGCCTCTTTTGCCGTCCAGATAATCCCCCACCAGGCTCCGGGCCGCCATGTCCAGGTGGTTGGTGGGCTCGTCGATGAGGAGAAAGCGCCCCTCCCCCAGGAAGAGGACCGCCAGCAGTACCTTGGTCCGCTCCCCGTGGCTGAGGGTGCGGAAGGGGCGGTACGGGACGTCCTCCTCCACCTCCAGCAGGGAGAGCTCCCGGCACAGCTCCCAGAGCATGAGCCCGGGCCGGATGGATTCCGCCACCGCCAGGGTATCCTGGCTTTCGTCCTCCACAGGGTAGGGGAAGTAGTCAAAAGCCACCGAAGCGGAGATGGAGCCGGAATATTCATACCGCCCCATGAGAAGGTTGAGAAAGGTGGTTTTGCCCCTGCCGTTGCGGCCCACAAAACCCAGCTTCCAGTCGGTGTCAAGCTGGAAGGAGACGTCTTCAAAAATATTGTCGCAGCTGCCATCGTAGGCAAAGGTGAGATGGGATACATTGATCAAAGACATGGATAAGGCACCTCCGTAACATCAAAAAAGGGCTGCAAGAAAGCCTTCTTGCAGCCCAAACAGCGCGCCGCACCCCGCCTGGACGAGGGGGCGCCGCTGTGTACGGGGACCAAAAAGATACGGCCTTCTTGCCGGGGCAACGCAAACCGGACCGGCCCAAATGCCCGCCGGCGGCGTTGTTCCCGATTCTAAAAAGAATTCAGCAAGAAGTATGACGCATCTTTCCATCTCCGATCTTATCCGGTTTGATGCCATTGTAGCAGGGATAGTGCGGCTTTGTCAAGCCCGGCCCTGGGCGCCCGACCGGCGCAGCCGCTTTTCCAGGCGGATGTCCTTGCCGGCAAAGGCATAGGCAGTGCAGCCGCAGAGGATGCGGGAGGCGATGCGCTCCGAGTAGGCGGCGCTCAGCTGGGCAGGGTCCAGGTTGGTGCTGATGAGGGTGGCGCGGTCCGCCATGAGCCGTTCGTTGAGGACGTGATACAGGACCGACTGGGAGAAACTGGTAATAAATTCGGACCCAAGGTCGTCCAGGATCAGCAGGTCGCAGCGGAGGACCCCGGAGGTAAAATCCCGGTCCTCGGGGGTGGCCCCCCGGTCGAAACGCACCCGTTCAAAGCGGTCCATCATGGCCTGGGCGGAGGTGTACTCCACCCAGTAGCCCCGGGAGGCCACGGCGCCCCCCACAGCCAGGGACAGATGGGTCTTGCCCAGCCCCGTCTTGCCCAGGAAGAGGATGCTGCCGCTGCCCGGTCCAAAGCTTTTGGCATAATCCCTGACCCGTTCCAGGATATTGGCCATCTGCCGCCGGGGGGAAGCGCCAGCCTTATCCCCCTGATCGGGATAAAAGGAGAGGTCAAAGTCATCGAAGCCCTGTCCGCCGCTCTGCGGGAGGCTTCCGGCCCCAAGGTTCTGGAGCCGCTGGCGGAAGCAGACGCACCGTTTGCCCGCGGCAAAGCCGGTATCCTGGCAGATGGGGCAGGAAAAATGGGGCAGGAGGTAATCCTCCGGGCAGCCGCAGGCAGCCAGAAGGCTCCGCCTCTCCCGCTGGAGGTCTTCCAGCCGCCCCCGGAGCTCCGCCAGGCGCTGGGGAGCCTGGGAGTCAAAAGCCGCCAGGGCGATTTCGGCGCCCGTCCGGGCCACCTGGCTGTCCAGGCGGTAGAAGGCGGGCTCCCTGGCGTAAAGGGCTTCCTTGCGGGCGTCCGCTTCAGCGATGGCCTTCTGACGGCTGGCCGCCAACGCCTCATTTACAGCCGCCAATGCTTTCTCACTGTACAAATTATGTCGCCGCCTTTCGGGCCGCTCCAACCGGGGGAGCGGCAAGTGGTCATGTGTTGGAGTTGAGTTCCAGAAGCTTCTGGATATCCCCCAGGTCATAGGAGGCGGGAGCCGCCTGTGCCCGGGCGCCCGTCTTGCGGCCGTTCATTTCGTCCATGGCCGCCTGAGGGGTGGTGATTCCATTTTGGTACCATTGGGTGAGGATCTTGTTGAGATAGGGGAAGGCCGCCTTGCCGGTGAGGTCAACGGTGCGGTCGTAGGCCAGCTGAATCATCTCCGGCCCAAAGCGGTAGGTATCAAACCAGCAGTGGATAAAGTCGCGCTCCTTGGCGGAAAGGGTGCGTTCACCCAAGCCAAACATGTTTTTGATGAGCCCCTCGTTGGAGGCGCGCTGGGTCAGCTGAAGGATATGCGCCTCGGCCTTTTCGTGGGTGTCCACCCCCTGGTCCACCCAGCCTGTTACCAGCCGTTCCAGGTACCGGACGCTCAGCTTGCCGGCGTTTTTGCAGTATTCCGCCGCCATCAGGAGGTAGTCAGGCGTCAGTTCAAGATAGCTGTACAAGTAGACAATGGTTTCCGTCTCGGCGGGGGACAGGGGCTTGGACAGGCGCTGCTGAAGCTCCTCCAGCAAAAATGGAATGCTTTTATCCCTGCGGCACATTTCATTGATCTGGGAAGGGGTGAGCTTGGCCCGGGAGTGAACGGTGGTGATCCGCTGGCCGCCGTCGGCAATGGTAATGGAGTCGGAGACGGGGGGAGCGGCAGCCGCAGGCTGCGCCCCGGCCGGCGTTGGAGGGACGGATACCGCCGCGTCCCGGGGTGCGGGCGGGGAGGAGGGCTCTTCCTTTTGAGAGAAGAGGCCGGCCTTCTGCCAATACTCCAGGCAGTCGCAGACCTGGGCGCATTCCAGACCCAGGCGCTTGGCGATATAGGGAACGTCCACGGGATTGGGGGCGTCCCGGAGGGCCAGAAGCAGCACCTTCAGCTGATGCTCGGAGCAGAGCTTCAGGTGCTGGTCAGCCACCGCGGTGGGAACGGCAAAAATACCGCCCCAGAGGCCGAAGTCAATATGATAAGACATGTCATCCATCCAATTCGTCGTGTATTCAGTGGATCAAGTACTACTGATTATAACACAGAATTTGTCCATGGAACAGGCCGGAAAATTTTTCTGAGGCCGGAGAACGAAAATAGTACAAAATCAGTTGCGCCAATTTGAGCTTCTGGTGTATAATGATGGTAATTTCTTGAATATCAAAGGAGCAAATTTCATCTATGACCTATTCTTACACCCCCAGGGGCGTTTGTTCCCGGAACATAAAAATCGAGCTGGAGGGAGATACTATCAAGAGCGTCTCCTTTACAGGAGGATGCAGCGGCAATGCCCAGGGCCTCTCCGCACTGGTGGAAGGGCTCAAGGCAGAGGACGCCATCCGTAAGCTGAAAGGGATCCGCTGCGGTTTTAAAGATACTTCCTGCCCCGATCAGTTGGCCCACGCGCTGGAAAAGGCGCTGCAAAAGTAATCCCGGCAGTCTCACAACACGCAAGGAGGGAACCCCGATGCGCTTTGCCGATGAAGATGTAAAGATTTACACAGGAGAAGAAGAAGCCCCCGCCGTTCAAAGCGAAGGAGAAAAATCTGCCGCAGAGTTCATTTATCACAAGGACAACGGCAATTTTGAAAAAACCCGTCAACTGGGAGAGCTTTTGGCCCGCACTCTGGTGGACGACGCTTCGCGCTTGGAAGGCGACGAGTACTACAATGCCAAAATGGTTCTTCTCTCCTACCTGGCGGTGGATGAGCTGGAGGCAGGGGTTCCCAATCTGATGCTCCAGAAATCCATCCTGGGGGTCTTTAACAAAGTGATCGAAACCATCAGCCCCGAGATCTTCCAGATTGTCAGCGACAGCGCCGCCTACACCCTCTACATACTCAACGACCGTCAGGGGGAGAAGAAAACCAGCGGCGAAGTGATGGCAGAGCTGTGCGGGCGGGAGGACGATCAGGCGTTCATCGACCAGGGCAACCGTCTGGCCGAGGAATACCGGGGCTTTTTCTCCGATCTCATCCGCAGCTACAGCTTCAAATAGCGGAGATGTGCAAAAAAGGAAAGGCGGGGATGCTCCCCGCCTTTTTTGTGATAGATTAAGCTTTGTTCTTTTTTTGCAGGAGGCGGTTGTGGAACCAGATCCCCAACAGCCCCACCAGCGCCGTAGCGGCAAAAACCCCGATCATCAGGCCGATATTGCCGCTGGCAAAGCTGGCCCCGGCCAGAGTGGAGGAGATCACCGACGGGATCCGGGCCAGGGTGGAAATGAGAAGGAAGCGGCTCCGGGGGATGTCTGTGAGGGCGCAGACATAAACCAGGATGTCCTTGGGGGTGCCTGGGATAAAATAGAGCAGGAAGATAATTGTTTCCAGCTTTTGTTCATTCTGGACGAAGTCATATTTGTGGATGGCCTCGGCATATTCTGAGCGTTCCAATGCGGCTTTGCCTTTTTTGCGCACCAGGGTAAAGATAAGGTAGGACCCCGCCAGGATGCCTGCCAGACAGAGGACCAGCCCACCGAAAACGCCGTACATGCTGCCGGCCACCACCTCCACAGGCTCCCCGGGGATGAAAGCCACGACGATCTGGAGCAGTTGGATGCCCAAGAGCCCGGCCATGCCCCAACCCCCCAGCTGCTCCACCCATTGGGCCAGCCAGTCCCGGAAGCCGGGGGTAAACATGATCCGAAGCACCGGCAGACAGAGCAGGCAGAGCCCGGTCAGAACGGCGACGCCCAACGCCAGAAGAATTCGGTTCTTTTTTTTCTTGTTCACAGCCATAATTTTATGGTCCCTTTCCCATCCCGGAGGAGGGATGGATTGAAAAAAGTGGAAAGCACTATATTTTAAGAGCTTTTTGGTGTAAAATAACAAAGGGAACTTTGATTACAGTAGGGAGGACGGCCCATGGAGTATCAGGCATTTACAGAAGGGGTGCGCCCGGGCAGCGTCACCACCAGCCATGAAATCATTATACTGATCTGTCACATCCTGGCCTCGGTGGACAGGCCCGTCACCTTTGACCAGTTGAATCTGGCCCTGCAAAAGCAGCAGCTGGTCAACTATTTTGAATTTGCAAACGCCATGGAGCATTTGCAGAAGACGGGGCATGTCCAGCTGGAGAGAGACGGCAAGGCGGACTGCTTTATCCTCACCGACCTGGGCCGGGCCACGGCGGAGACCTTCGAGTCCACCCTGCCTGCGGCGGTTAAGGAGCGGGGCGTCCAGGCGCTGGAAAATATCCTGAGCCTCTTCCGCCGCCAGCAGGAGTACCGCGTGGATATCGCCATAAAGGATGACGGGTATGTGGTCACCCTCGCTATCCCGGACATAGGCAGCGATCTCCTTTCCGTATCGATCTTTATGCCGACGGAAAAGGAATGTGAGGCCATCCGCAGAAGGTTCCTCAACGATCCCATGCTGGTGTATAAAGGCGTTTTTGCCCTCCTCACCGGAGACATGAAGACGGTGGGGGAGCTTGTTCCCTCCGGACCCGACCTTTTTGAGGAATGAATGGGCCGCTGCATCTCAGGAAAAGTGTACCATAATTTTATTGGGAGACTGTGAACAATGACAAAAACTATTGTGACGCTGGTGTTGATGTTTTATTCGCTGTCGCGTCTGCTGTCCATAGCCTACTATGCTTATTACGATGCACTGACCCTTCCGGCTTCAGTGTATCTGATCTCCGCTGTCTGCGCTTTGGCCTGCCTTGTCTTGGCGGCGCTCTGCTGGCTGCGCCGGCTCAGCGGAAAAAAGCTGCGGATGCTGCTGCTTTTTAACGCCGTCTGTGCCTGTTTCAACATGCTTATTGTTTACTTTGACACCACCCCGACCCTCACCAACTGGGATATGCTGATCACCGGCACGTTTTTCGATGTGCTGTTTTTCCTGGGCTGCTGCACCATCAAGCTGCGGGATACAGCATACCAGCCGGGAAAAACGCCTTATTCCCGGCTGGGCGCCAAAAATAACCGGAAGCGGCTGGCGGGCAGGAACAGCCCGGCCCAGGAGGCGTCTGTTCCGGACAAGCCGGATGAACCGGCGGAAAAGAAGGGGGAAGGGATATGAAACAGATCGCCAGCTTCTGTGTCAACCATGACCATTTGGAAAAGGGGATGTATGTCTCCCGGATTGACGGCGACGTGGTCACCTACGACGTCCGGATGGCAAAGCCCAACTGCGGCGTCTATCCCAGCAACCCGGTGCTGCATACCCTGGAGCATCTCCTTGCCACCTATGCCCGCAATTCCCGCTGGAGCGATCAGGTGGTCTATGTGGGGCCCATGGGCTGCCGCACAGGGTTCTACATCTTGGTGCGGGATAGTCTTTCCAACACCCAGGCCCTGGAGCTGGTGAGGGAAAGCCTTGCCTGGGCCAGGGATTTCCAGGGGATGGTGCCTGGCACAGCCAGTTCGGCAGAGTGCGGCAACTATCTGGAGCACGACCTGGCGGGCGCCAAGGTACTGGCCGCCGACATGCTGGATGTGCTGAAGGACTGGAGAGCAGAGGATATGGCCTACCGGCCTTGAGCCCTCACGGAAAAAAACAAAGCTGAAAAATCCCCCCGGCAGCCGCCGGGGGGATTTTTGCTCTGCTGAAAGCCGAATATTGCGGCCCCTGTCGGCTTTACGGCTGTGGAAACCAACAAAGTCTTTGAAGCAACTATTTTGCGGTGATCTTGTCGGCGACATAGAGGCCGTTGGCCGCCGCCTGAGAGAGGGAGCGGGTGAACCCTGCGCCGTCCCCGATGGCATAAAAGCCGGGATGGCCGTCGATCTCGAAATCGGTGCAGTTGGGCCGGGCGGAGTAATACTTGCACTCGATGCCGTAGAGGAGGGTGTCGTAATTGGCGGCGCCGGGAGCGATCTTATCCAGCTGGCAGAGGGTCTCCACGATATTGTCCAGCTGCCGTTTTGGCAGGCAGAGGCTCAGGTCGCCGGGCACGGCGGAGAGGGTGGGGACGGTGGTGGACTGGCGGAGCCGCTTTTCGTCGGTGCGCCGGCCGTCCCGCAGGTCCCCAAGACGCTGGACCAGCACACTGCCGCGGCTGATGAGGTTGGCCAAGCTGGCCACATGGCGGGCGTACTCGATGGGCTCCCGGAAGGGCTGGGTAAAGCGCATGGTGGTCAGAAGGGCAAAGTTGGAGTTCTCTGTCTTGCGGCTGGGGTCCCGGTAGGAGTGGCCGTTGACAGTGAGAACGCCGCCGGTATTTTCGGTGACGACGCTGCCCCGCTCATTGAAGCAGAACATGCGGGTGGTATCGCCGTAGCCCTTGCTGCGGTAGGTGATCTTGGGCTCGTAGATCTTCCTGGAAAAATCCTCCCACACCATGGCGGGAAGCTCCACCCGGACGCCGATGTCCACTTGGTTGTTGGTCATTTCGATCCGGTTGCGGTGGCACCAGTCGGTAAAGAGACGGCTGCCCACCCGCCCCACGGCAAAGATGATCCTGTCGGCGGTGCGTACCTCACGACCGGAGGGGCCTTCTATGGTCACCTCATGAGTAACAGGGTCCACATCGGTGACCCGGGTGCCGGTGAGGATCTGGCAGCGGTTCTCCAGGTCCTCCACCAGGCGGACCATGGTATCGAAGTTGCTGTCGGTGCCTAGGTGCTTCAGCTGAGCCTGGAGCATATGCATATCATACTGGAGGCAGAGCTTCTTCAGCTCGTCGTTGGGCATATACCGCTGGGTGGTGGCCCCAAAGGAAACCAGGATGCGGTCCGCCTGCTCGATGTAATCCAGCACCACGCCGGGCTCCAGAAAATCGGTGAGCCAGCCGCCGTACTGGGTGGAAATGACATACTTGCCGTCGGAGAAAGCCCCGGCGCCGCCCATCCCCTCCATAATGGCACAGGACTTGCAGCGGATGCAGTGATCCACCTTTTTTTCCACCAGAGGGCACTTGCGGCGGGAGAGGGGGGGGCCCTGCTCCATCAGGCATACCCTGAGGCCGGGGGCCTTTTCGGTGAGGCGGTAGGCCGCCATCAGTCCGCCGATGCCGCCGCCGATGATGAGGATGTCACAGTGATTGGTTCCGCTCAAAAATCGCACCTACTTTTTAAAATCTTGTTATAGACCGCCAGGGTATGGTTGGCCAGATCCTTGGCGCCGCTGTTGCGGATGGAATCTATGACTGACTCCTTGAAGCGTGCCAGAGTGTCGGGATTCATGGTCTGTATCTCCCGAAGCTTGTCGGCCATCTCCTGGGGAGAATCGAAATTGTAGCCGTTTTTGCCGTCCCGAACCTGATCGGCATTGAGGGGATCGGTGCGCTGAAGCACCGGCAGCCCGGAGCACATCCCCTCCAGCATGGAGATGGAGTTGGTATCGGAGAGGGAAGCGGTGATATAGACGTCGCACAGGGCATAATAGGGGGGGAGCTCCTCGTGGGGCACCTTGCCGGTGAAGGTGACCATCTCCTGGATGCCCAGCTCCACAGCCTGATGCTCCAGCTCCTCCCGGGAAGGCCCATCACCGATAACCATCAGATGCATATTGTCTTCCATGGAAATGGACTGCTGCCAGAAGTCCAGCAGGACATCCACGCTTTTTTCCTTGCCCAGGCGGCCCACAAAGCAGGCCACCATGGCGTCGGGGCGTATGCCGTGTTTGAGGCGAAGATCGGCCTTGACCTTGTCGTCAAAGTTTTTGGGGGCAAACTGGTCAATTTCCACAGCATTGGGGATGACATTGACGTCCTTGTCCACCCCGGCCAGACGGAAGTACTCCTCGCATTTCTTGGAGGGCCCCGTAAGGGCATTGGCCTGTACAGCCAAAAACTTGGTATATTTATGGCTGAGCCTGGTGGTGGTGGGCACCAGGGGCTTGGGAGCAATATAATAGATATAGTCATCATACATGGTGTGAAGGGTATAGACCAGGGGGACCTTCATGATTTTGGCGCAGAGGATGCCGGAAAGGCCGATGCCAAACTCGTTGTGGATGTGGATGATATCGGGGCCGAATTCCTCGATAAATTTAAGCCTGGTACGGGAGATAGGTTTGGCTAGGCTGTATCCATAAAACTTTTTGGAGGTATGGGCAGGGCAGTGGAGAACGCCGTCCTGGACATAGTGACGCTTGGCATTGGCGTCGGCTGCAACCACCAGCACCTGATGGCCCAACTGCTCCAAGCCGTCCTTGAGAATTTTGACATGAGTAACTACCCCGTTGATATGGGGAAGGTAAGTTTCGGTAAACAGTGCAACTTTCATAGCTGACTCCCATCTTTCCTTTTGGAGGGTAACCACCCCAGCCATAACTGGTCATAAGTTTGTAATGACCGCCTGCGGTGCATGACGGCGCATCTGCGCAACAGGGCGCTGGCATTGGCCATCCAGGGCGTTTGTCGCCCTGGCCATAGGTTTATAATGACCGCCTGCGGTCATTATAGCATACTGGGGCGCTTGTGACAATTGTAAAAATCCTGTGACCAAGGGCTGAAACCGGCAGAAATTGTTTGAATAACGGGGCAAAATCTACTATAATAGACCGTGTATGAACACAAGCTGCCAGCAGTCAGCGGGGCAAGCAACGGTAAAGTGAGGGAACTTTATGAGTATCCAGTTTTCGGTTTCCCTGAGCAAGATCATCGAGGAGCTGAATATCGGCGTGGTCTATCTGCCTCAAAAAGAGGAGGAGATCCTGATTTCCAGTGCCGATATCAACCGGCCCGGGCTCCATTTGGCGGGGTTCTTTGATTACTTTGACCCCAAGCGCATCCAGCTGATCGGCCGCAGCGAGACGGCCTATCTTGACCAGATCGGCGAGGCTGAGCGGGAGCGTTCCCTGGAGAACTTCTTTGCCGCCGGCCCGGTGACCGTCATTGTTTCCCGGAGCATCACCCCCTCTGAGCTGATGGTGGAGAAGGCCAAAAAGCACGGCGTCCCCCTCCTGGTGACCAGCGAAGCTACCTCCAACTTTGCCACTGCCCTCAATGCCATGCTCAATACGGAGCTGGCGCCCCGGGTCACCCGTCACGGCGTACTGGTGGAGGTCTACGGCGAAGGTGTCCTGCTGCTGGGAGACAGCGGCGTGGGCAAGAGCGAAACGGCCATCGAGCTGGTCAAGCGGGGCCATCGCCTCATCGCTGATGACGCGGTGGAGATCCGCCGCGTTTCCAACAAGACCCTGGTCGGGTCCTCTCCGGAGAATATCCGGCACTTTTTGGAGCTGCGGGGCATCGGCATCATCAATGTCCGCAAAATCTTCGGCATCGGCGCGGTCAAGGTCACCGAAAAGATAGATATGCTCATCAACCTGGAGATTTGGAATCAGGCCAAAGTCTATGACCGGATGGGGATGGAGAACGAATACACCGATATCCTGGGCCTCTCGGTGCCGTCGCTGACCATCCCCGTCAAGCCCGGCAGAAACCTTGCCATCATCATTGAGGTTGCGGCCATGGCCAACCGCCAGAAAAAGATGGGCTACAACGCGGCCCATGAGCTGATGGAGCGCCTGGGGATGGCGGACGATATCCCCAAGGATGTAAAATTCTGACATCTGACAGGCAGGGGAGGAAAGTTTTCCTCCCCGCTGTCATATAGACTTTTAGGAGATGGAAGGAACCATTATGCAGATTATTGGAGATACCCACACTCATAC
>JAEXZK010000013.1 GCA_023451415.1 Bacillota bacterium
GTCCACTCCCAATCCCGACACCCTTCTCCGGCTTTCTCAGATTCTGAATACCACCGCCGGTTATCTGGTGGGGCAAACCGACAGCAAAAGCTGCCTTCCGGAGGGCGCTTCTTTCTCGGACGATGACATTAAATTTGCGCTTTTCCGGGGAGATAAGGACATCAGCGACGAAGCCTACAAGGAGGTCATGGCCTTCGCAGACTTCGTGCGGCAAAAATACAAGCGGGAGACATGATCCGCCTGGCGCGGCGTGCCTTCCGTCCTGCAAAAAGGAGGCGCTGCCGCAATGAAACAGCTTGACGAGCTCTACCGTCTGGCCCGGCGGGACCATGTTACGGTGGACTGCTTTTCCCTGCCCCAAAACGCTTCCCTCTCCCTGCTGGACGAGAAGGGAAACTGTCATATTGCCATCGATCCATCCATGGTGGAGTCCTCTGCGGACGAAAAGGTAAAGCTGGCCCACGAGCTGGGGCACTGCGAAACCGGTGCATTCTACAACCGGTGGTCCCCCTGGGACATCCGTCAAAAACATGAGAACCGTGCCGACCGATGGGCCTACCGCCAGCTGCTGCCCAGGCGCAGGCTGAAAGCCGCCGCCCGTCAGGGCATCACCCAAGCCTGGGAACTGGCCGAATATTTTGACCTCCCGGAGGCTTTTGTCCGCGCGGCTCTGGATTATTACCGGCAGCAGGAAGAAGGCAAGGCGGCCGGCTTTGGATAAAAGATTTTTGCGGCGGTCCGGCCGGCGGGGCACCGGATCGCCTCTTTGCTGAAACAGGCGTTGTCCGTGCGTTTTCATGCCCGCCGGAGTCTCCTCCGCCCCGGGGCGTCCTCCCCGATGGGATTGATTTCATCGCCGCCGGGCAACGCCTCATCAGTCATACGTACATCCCCCGGTTGCTGTCTCCCCAAGCCGCGGCGGGTCTGGGAGATTCAAGCGGTGTTAAGAATATTTTTTAGTTTTTAAATCTTCGACAGCATATGACAATGTTCTCCGTCCTGCCGTCATATGATAAGCACATTGTTCGGCGGATACGCCGCCGGAAAGGACAAACAAATCAAACCGATCAAATGCGCCCCTATCGGGGGCGCATTTGGCTCTATAAACAGCAATCAAAATCACCACCAAAATAATCCTTGACAGTCTGATGCTTTTACTGTATAGTGAGTGAGTATTCTAATTGTACAATTGATTTCACATGTATGTAAGTCATTTGCCTGTTAAATGATTCGCATACATGTGTTTTTTATTTGATCGATGGTAGAATATAATATTTTTGGAGGTACCTATAATGAATAAAGGTACAGCGAAATGGTTTAATTCTGGAAAAGGCTTTGGATTTATTGCCAACGATAATGGAGGAGATGATGTTTTTGTGCACTATTCTTCCATTGTTACCCGGGGATGCAGATCCCTGGACGAGGGGCAGAAGGTCACTTTTGACACAGAGCAGGATCCCAAAAACCGGCAGAAACTGCGTGCAGTGAACGTCTGCCTGGCTTAACCGAAAAGGCAAAGAGCCCCCGGAGCCATTTGGCCCGGGGGCTCTTTCATGCTTCCGCTACCACGACAAATGCCGGATAGCCCCTGGAAACAAGCTCCCGTGCATACCAGCGGGCGGTCTCCTCCATTCGGAAGGCCCCCACCTGCACCCGGTAAATGATCTCCGGTTCATCTTCTAGAGGTTCCAATACGCGCTGCACCCGTTCCTTCAGGTCGGCCCACTCCCCGGGGTTATTGACATACCATAAGGGGCAATGCTTCCCTGTCAGGTCATAGTGGCGCACCACGTCCACCAGCGGGTCCAAGTCCCGGCGCCGGCAGATATCCGCCAGCAGCTCCACCAGAGCCTCCTGGGTAGCCGGGGTGAACTCCCCCGTCTTATCCGGGTGGCAGCATTCGATGTGCAAGGTGTTCTGGTTCCTGTTGCTGGCCCCATAGGCCACCTCTTCCTCCGGGATACACCGGATGATCTCCCCTTCCAGCCCCACCACATAGTGGGAGGAGACATAGGTGTAGTGGGTTTTGGCCAGGTTGGCAAAGTAGTCCCGGTTGTTCCGGGCCGTGCTCCCGGGGTTTCCCACATAATGGACTACGATCTTCTCCGGGCCTTTTACTGCTGTCCCCGGGCGGCTGTATGGGTTCAGCGGCAGCAGGGCTTCTATGATGTTCATTTGCCTTCCCCCTTGTCCCCTTTTCCCCCCAGGGAGCTTTCTACACTCGGCCCAAGAGCCTCCGATTGGCCTCGGACCGCTCGCTGCGGCTCGTGCCTTCCGGCCATGGCGGAATTCCCCTGGTCCTTCAGCTGCTCCAGCAGGGCAGCCACAAAGCCCGGCAAAGGGAGTCCCAGCTTGCCGTAGTTCTCCACAATGCTCAGGCCCTCACGCCCTATGTAGAACCAGATGATGGCCGTGCGGATGTAGGGCTCCGGCAGGCCTGCCAGGCCGTCCAGCACCACCCCAAGGCCCACAAAGATGAGGACCAGGAGCTTGTTCACCCCGCCCCAAAACATCACCTGGCTGTTGATCTTATGCGCCTTCCCCGCCGCGGTAAAGCCCAGCACAAAGTCCGCCGCCATAAAGATCACCAGTGCCTGCACCATCTTGTCCCATCCTCCCAGGCTGGCTGAGAGGAGGGTTCCGGCGGCGGCCACCGCCGCCGAGATCCCCGC
>JAEXZK010000115.1 GCA_023451415.1 Bacillota bacterium
CCCCTACCCCCTGTCGGACAAGACCGTCACCCTGTCCCTATGACCGCCGCTGAGGAGCGCTGGACCGCGGCCCGCCGCCTGGCGGAGCTCCCTCCTCCCCTGCTGGACTGGTACGGCCGCAGCGCCCGGGTGCTCCCCTGGCGGGAGGAACCCACTCCCTACCGCGTCTGGCTGTCGGAGATCATACTCCAGCAGACCCGCGTGGAGGCGGGCAAGCCTTACTTCCAGCGGTTTGTGGAGCGACTGCCCACCGTGGCCGCCCTGGCGGAAGCCGACGAGGGACTTCTTCTCAAGCTTTGGGAGGGGCTCGGTTATTACAGCCGGGTCCGCAATCTCCAGAAGGCCGCACGCGTTGTTATGAAAGATTACGGCGGGGTCCTGCCCTCCGACCCGGCGGAGCTGCAAAAGCTTCCGGGCATCGGCGCCTACACCGCCGGGGCCATCGCTTCCATCGCCTTTGGGGTCCCCGTGCCCGCGGTGGACGGCAACGTCCTGCGGGTGGCCGCCCGGGTTCTGGACGACCATCGGGATGTCCTGGACCCCAAGGTGAAAAAGGAATTTGAAGCCCTGGTGGCGGGGGTCATCCCCCGGGACAGGGCCGGCGATTTCAACCAGTCCCTTATGGAGCTGGGCGCCACCGTCTGCCTCCCAAACGGCGCCCCCCTCTGCGGCGGCTGCCCTGTGGCCCATCTCTGCCTGGGCCGTCAGTCCGGGGAAGCCCCCCGGCTGCCGGTGAAGGCCCCCAAAGCGGCCCGGAAGGCCCGCTCCCTCACGGTCCTCCTCCTCACCTGCGGCCCTCTGGCCGCCATCCGCCAGCGCCCGCCCAAGGGGTTGCTGGCTTCTTTGTGGGAGTTCCCCCTGGAGGAGGGTTGTCTGGACAGCGCGGAGGTCCTGGCCCTGGCCGGGCGTTACGGCCTTTCCCCCGCCGGCGGGCCCCGGGACCTTGGGCCGTCGGAGCATGTTTTTACCCACATAAAATGGGAGATGCGGGGCTGGGCCCTGGAGGTAGCGGAGCCCCTCTCCATCCCCGGCCTTGTCTGGGCCACCCTGGACGAGCTGGAGGGGGTATACGCCATACCCTCGGCCTACCGCGCCTACACCGCCCGGTTGCCGGAACTCCTCTCCGGCCCGGGCAAGTTCTGATCTTACGGAGGCATTTCTGCATGGATTATGACCAGCTGCTCAAGGTATCCGCCGAGCTTGGCTTCGGGCTGCTCCGCAGCGGCGCCGAAATCTACCGGGTGGAGGAATCGGTGGAACGGGTCCTGAGGGCCTACGGCGTGACCGACCCCCAGGTGTTTGCCATCCCCTCTTTGCTCATCGTCACCATCGGCGGCGTGGAGGGCCGCCCCATCACCCAGATCAAACGTCTCCGGGCCGCCGCCCCCAATATGGACCGGGTGGAGCTGCTCAACGACCTTTGCCGCCGCATCTGCCGGGACACCCCCTCCGCCGGCGAGGCCCTGGCCGAGCTGGACGCCATCATGGGGCGGCCCCTCTATCCCCTTGCCCTCCACGTTGCCGCCTGCTCCCTCACCGCCTTCTGCTTCGCCCTGGTCTTTGGCGGTAACCTTGCCGACGCCTGCTGCGCCGCCGTCATCGGCGTGGTCATCCGTCTGGCTGTGGCCTTTATGGAGGGCCTGGGCACCAACCCCTTTTTCCGCAACATCATCGCCAGCGGCATCGTGGCCATCATGGCCATGGTATCGGTACATTACGGCCTGGGGCAGAGCGCCGACAAGATCATCATCGGCACCCTGATGAACCTGGTGCCCGGGGTGATGATCACCAACTGCATGCGGGACATCATCGCCGGGGATCTGATCGCCGGGCTGTTCCGCCTGGTGGAAGCGCTGATGGTGGGTACAGCCATCGCGCTGGGCGCGGGCATCGCCATCTCGGCGGCCCGGATGATCTGGGGGGTGTAGCCGATGGAACTGCAAAAAATTCTTTTGGACAGCCTCTTCAGCGGCCTGGCCTGCGTTGGCTTTTCGGTGGTCTTTAATATCCGCAAGCCCTCCCATGTGTTCTTCTCCTCCCTGGGCGGCTTCCTCAGCTGGGCCGTCTACCTGCTGGCCGAGCCCTTGGGGAGCGATTTGTTCCGCTATTTTCTGGCCACCATCGTCATCTCCGTCTACTCCGAGGCCATGGCCAGGGTCTTTAAATCGCCGGTGACCACTTTTCTTCTGGTCTCCCTCTTTCCCCTGGTCCCCGGCGGCGGCATTTACTACACCATGGAACACTGCATCAGCGGGGACACCGCCGCTTTCATCGAGACGGGGCTCCACACCCTGGGCATCGCGGGCAGCCTGGCGGTGGGCATCCTGCTGGTCTCCTCCCTCACCCGCCTGTGGAAAAACATCCGCCAGCGCTACCGGCACTGCTGATTCCCAATTCTCTCCCTTCCGCATCTTTTGTCCCGTTCCTGGGATACTAAGGTAGAAAGGAGAGGGTTTTATGGATAAAAGCCTGTTTGAGTCTATCCCGGGCCTCGAAAACTACTTTGACTCCCTGCCCCCCGACGTGCAGGGGAAGCTGCTGATGTCCGGCAAGGAGATCACATCCCTGGGGGAAATAATGCTTATTGCCGAGCATCTGCGGGGGGAATCCCGCATGGAGGCCGAACGCGCCGGCGGCGAAGGCTGAAGCGGCCTGGGCCCCGGCAAAGGCGCCGGTTTGGCGGCGTCTTTACATAGTCCCACGTTTTCTTAACGTTTTCTTAGCGTTTTTCCATAGTATACTTGTGTTAAGAAAGTGCGTGCGTTTTTGTTTTCCTCTGTATCCCCCGCTGCCCGCCTGTGCGGGGAGCGCACCAGCTTTTGGAGTGGATGTAACATGAGCCAGAATGAAAAAAACGAGAAAATTTCCGTCCGCCTCAGGCGTTATTTTCCCTTTTCGGAACGGGACGCTGTCTTTACCCTCTTTATCCTGGGCTGTACGGCCGCCCTTTGTGTGCTGCTGCGGATGGTGGATGACAGCGACGTCTATGTCTCCATGATCTTTCTGCTGGCGGTGGTGCTGGTCTCCCGGTGTACGGAAGGCTACCTGTACGGTCTGGTTGCCTCTTTCGCCGGAGTCGTCTGCGTCAACTATATCTTTACATATCCCTATTTTGCCTTCAACTTTACCCTGTCCGGATATCCCATCACCTTCATCAGCATGCTGGCTGTGTCCATCATCGTCAGCGCCATGACCACGCAGATCAAGGAGCAGGAAAAGCTCCACGCCGAGGCTGAAAAGGAACGGCTGCGGGGCAATCTGCTCCGGGCTGTGTCCCACGACCTGCGCACCCCCCTCACCTCTATCCTGGGTGCCAGCTCCACCATCCTGGAAAATGACGGCGCCATCACCCCGGAAAAGCGCCGGGAGCTGCTCACCGAGGTCAAGGAAGATGCCGAGTGGCTTATCCGCATGGTGGAAAACCTGCTGTCCATCACCAGGATCGGCAGCGAAACTGCCAGGATCACCAAGGAATATGAGGCCGTGGAGGAAATCGTCGGGGAGTCTGTCCGCAAATTTAAGAAAAGCTTCTCCTATCCCCCCGTGGTGGTGGCGGTGCCGGATGACCTTCTGATGGTG
>JAEXZK010000058.1 GCA_023451415.1 Bacillota bacterium
CCAGTTCTTCCTGCAAGAAAAAAACGTGGACGAGATCGCCCAGGCACTGGGCAGGCCCAAAAAGACCGTACAAACACAAATTTATCGAGCGCGGCTGATGCTGCGGGAACTGCTGAAGGAGGCGAAAACGTAATGGCGGAGAGATTTACCAAAAGCGGGCATTTGACAGGCTTCGCCCTGCGGGAGCTGATGGAGGGCCGGATGGACGAACTGGGGCGTCTGGAAGCCTCGGAGCACCTGGCGTTCTGCGACGCCTGCCTGGAGCGGTACACCCGGCTGCTCACCGACGACGTCCTTCTTGAGGCCCCGGACCTCCTGGAGGAACGGGTCATGGCCAGGGTCCGGCGCAAGGCCCGGGAGCTGTGGATGAACAAATATTTTTCCGCCGGCCTGGCCGCGTGCATCGCCATGGTCATGTGGGTGACGGGGGTGTTCAGCTCTATCGCCTTCCGGCCCGATGGGGGACGCCTGGAAAACCTCAGCGGCGCCACCCAGTCCTTTTCCCAGATGGCCCGGGAGTTTTCCGGGGACATCACCCAAGGTCTTTCCGATTTCCTGGATAGCATTGATTTGAGAGGAGTATTTACCAATGAAAAGAAGTAGCGTTTTCTCCTTCCTGTGCGCCTTCGTCCCCGGCGCGGGAGAAATGTACATGGGACTTATGAACCGGGGACTGTCCATCATGATCGTATTCTGGGCCGTCATCGGCTTCTGCACCATCTCCGGGCTGGAGTTTTTCCTTTTCCTCTGCCCCGTCATCTGGTTTTACTCCTTCTTTGAGACGCTGAACCTGCGGAAGATGACCTACGAGCAGCTGGGCGCCATCCCCGACGACATGGTTTTCGGCCTGGACGGCGTCACCTACAGCCAGGTCCGCCGTCTGGCCCAGAAGCGGCACCTGCTGGCCGGAGGGCTTTGTATCGCCATCGGCCTCTACATGCTTTATGACAGCATCCTGATGCGCTACTGGGGAGACTTCCTGTGGGACCGCTTCCCCTTTATTTACCAGATGCTCCGCTCCCTGCCCACCCTGCTGGTGGCCTTTGCCATCATCTTCCTGGGGCTGCACCTGCTCCGGGGCAAAGCTCCCGCTTCCGCTGACGACGATTTTACCGAATACCGGGGCGCCGGCGCCCTGCCCGCCGACAGCCTTGACCCACAGGAGGAAGACGATCATGAATCTTAACTTGACGGAAAACGAAAAAGAAGCCATGGAGCAGGCGGCTCCTTCCCCGGAGGCAGCTCCTCAGGCCGCCCCCGCCCCCCAGCCTGATCCCGCTTTCCAGGTTGACCCCCTGGCCGGTTCCGCTCCCCATGCCGGCTTCACCCCTCCGGAGCCTCCCCAGGCCCCCCAGCCCCAGGAGCCCGGCCCGGAGCCCCCTACCCCGCCGCAGCCGCCTCAAAGGGATCGGGCCGGAAAGCGCCGCCGCCCACCTACGGCTCCCGCTGGGACGGCTCCTGCCCGCACTCCCCGGCGGGTGGGCACCTTCACCCTGGGGGTGGCCCTTATCATCACCGGAGTGCTGCTGATCCTGTTCCTGTTCCGGCCCAACATCGATCCCGGAATTCTTCTCTGGGTCCCCCCGCTTCTTCTCATCGCCCTGGGGGTGGAGATCCTCCTCCGGTACTGTTTCAGCAAAGACCATTCCTACAAGTACGACGTCCTCAGCGCCTTTATCTGCTTCCTGCTCATCTGCGGCAGCGTCGGGGCCGCCTGCCTGCCCAGGGCCATGGAGTATTGGGGCCCCAAACGCCATCAGGCGGAGCAGGCCCGTCAGGACCAGATTTATGACGACTGCTACCGGGCGCTCAAGGATAACCAGGGTATCGCCTCCCTGCGGGTCTTTACCGACGTCTACCCCCTGAACGGCGAGTATGTCCCCCAGTTTACCCAGCTGCACATTTCCTTTATCACGCCCTTCCAGGATGAGGAAAGCTTTGCTGCCGCCGCCCGGCAGATCCTGGATAAGGTCCTCCCTCTGGGCTACGATTTTGACAATATTTCCTTTGAATACAGCGGCGATGATGTCTCCTGCCGTCTGGACCTGCGCGGCGACTTCCAGTTCAACATGGACGTCCAGCACCTGGCTCTCCTGGCCGAAGTCACCATCAACGAGCCCGAACCCGTCTACGATGATTACGACGACAGCTATGATGATGCTTCCGGCGACAGCGGCGAGCCGGAGCCGGAGGCCGCCTCCCAGCCGGAGGGCTCTCAGCCCGAAGCTTCCCAGCCTGAGGCCGGCAGCTCGTCCGAACCCGCAGCACCTTCCCAGCCAGAGCTGCCCGACGGCGGCGCCCTTGCCTCCAGCGAGGCTGTTCCCGCAGCCTGACCCATGCCCCACGCCCCCGTCCTTTTCCGGACGGGGGATTTTTTATTCCTTGGTTGAACGGCGTTCCCGGCCGTGGTATGATAATAGCGTAGCTACGCTAAGGAGGAATATGGCATGGAATTTTCCTGCGCTCAGCGCCTGGCCCTGGAAAAGGCCGCGGAGCTGGGGCCCCTGATGGCCCAAATCGGGGACGCCATCTGGCATTATGCCGAAGTGGGCCCCCTGGAGGCCCGTTCCGCCCGGTATCTTACCGGGCTGCTGGAAGAAAACGGTTTTGCTGTCACCCGGGGGACCGGAGGGTTCCCCACCGGCTTCATCGCCCAGTACCAAAACGGACAGGGCCCCACGGCGGCCCTTCTCTGTGAATATGACGCCCTGCCCGCCCTCTCCTGTCTCCATGAGGGAGAAAACGGCCATGGCTGCGGCCACAATCTTTTCTCCGCCGCCTCGGTAGGCTGTGCCCTGGTCCTCAAAGCCGTCATGGAACAGTGCGGCGTCAAAGGCACCCTGCGGGTCTACGGCACCCCGGGGGAAGAAAACTTCGGCGCCAAGGCCTATTACGTCAGCCAGGGCCTTTTTGACGATGTGGACTGCTCGGTGGGCTTCCACGCCCACGACAGGAACCGGGTCAACTACGACGTCTCCGCGGGCACCCTCCTCCAGGACTTCATCTTCCACGGCAGGTCCGCCCACGCCGGCGACTGCCCCTGGGAGGGGCGCTCCGCCCTGGATGCCGTGGAAATTATGAACGTCGCCTGCAACTACCTCCGGGAGCATGTCACCCCCGACGTCCGCATCCAGTACTCCGTCTCCTGCCCCAGCGCCTACAACGTGGTGCCGGAAACAGCCTCCAGCCGGTACTGCATCCGGGCGGCCTCCGTCCCCACCATTGACGCCGTCAGCCGTCGGGTGGAGGACTGCGCCCGGGGCGCTGCCCTGGCCTCGGGCTGCACCTACGAGGTCCGTTATCTGGAC
>JAEXZK010000106.1 GCA_023451415.1 Bacillota bacterium
AAACATGAACAGGGGGCAAACAGATGCAGCTTTGGACAGGGGTGGACGCCGAGGAGATCGGGCGGATTGCCAAAAGCATGAGGCGGGAGGGCTTCCTGCAGCGCTACTTTGGGCCGGAGGAGCTGGAATACTTTGCCTCCAGGGGGAACGCCCCTCAGACGGTGGCGGGGCACTTTGCCGCCAAGGAGGCTTTTTCCAAGGCCATGGGCACCGGCATCAGGGGCTTTGCCCTCAAGGAGGTGGGGATTGTCCACGACAGGATGGGCCGTCCCAGCTTCCTTCTTTCCGGGGCGGCTGGTGAGCTGTGCGGCGCCCGCAGGCTGAGCCTGAGCATTACCCATACCGGGGAGACGGCCACCGCGTTTGTGGTGGCGTGGGAGGAATGAGGAATGGACTTTGTTACCAGTGCCGGCATGAAAGAGCTGGAGCGCCTCAGTGCCGCAGCCGGCATTACCTATGACCGGATGATGGAAGAGGCGGGCAGATCCGCAGCCCGTGTGATTCAGGAGCGGTTTCCGGCATCAGGATGCCGGGTGCTGGTCCTCTGCGGCCGGGGCAACAACGGCGGGGACGGTTTTGTGGTGGCCAGGGAGCTGGCGGCGGCCGGGGGAGAGGCGACTGTGCTGCTGTGGAATGGACCGCCGGCCACCGAAACCGCCCGCAATGCTTTTGACACCCTGCCGCCCCGGGTGCGGGTGATAAATACTCAGGAAGCGGGAGACGAGGCGGTTCTGCGGCAGCTGAAGTCCGATCCGCCCCATCTGACGGTGGACGCGCTGTACGGCGCGGGCTTCCGGGGCGGGCTGCCAAAGCGGGATGCGGCCCTCTTTGCCTGCGGGGCCTTCCGGCGGAAAAATACCGTGGCCCTGGACCTCCCCAGCGGGGTGGAGGCGGACACCGGCCGGTACGAGGGATGCCTCCCCTGCGCCCTCTGCATTGCCATGGCCTATCCAAAGCCCGCCCATCTGGTGCACTGGCGGGAGGATTATCTGGATGAGATGGTGCTGGCGGAATTCCCCTTGACGGAAAACCGGGAGAAATGTGCTTTCAGAACCGTGGGCCCGGAAGATATGCCGCCCCGCCGGCTGCCCTGGGGCCACAAGGGGACCAATGGACGGCTTGGGCTGGTGTGCGGCTCCAGGCAGTTCCCGGGTGCGGCCCGGCTGGCGGCCTTGGGGGCGCTGCGGGCGGGAGCGGGATATGTGCGGCTCATTTCTACCGGGTATGTCTGCTCCCTGACGGCTTCTGCCCTGCCGGAGGCCATCTACACCCCCTGCGCCCAAGGGCCCTCCGGGTCTGTCCCCGCCTCGGAGCTGGACCGGGTATTAAGAGCCCTGGAGGGCTGTGACGGCGCCGTGGTGGGCCCGGGGCTCACCAGCTGCCCGGACACCGCGGCCCTGGTGCGGGGGATACTGGAGGAGGCAGAGCTGCCGCTGATACTGGACGCGGACGGCCTCAACGTCCTTGCGGGGGAGCCGGAGCTGCTGGCAAGGACCCGGTGCAAGGTGCTGATTACCCCCCATCCGGGGGAGTTCTCGCGGCTTTTTGACGTGCATATGGATGAGATAGAGCATAAGACTTGCGCTTTGGCGCAAGCTATTGCTGAACAATATTTAATTACGGTGCTTCTCAAAGGGCCCGTCACCGCTATTGCCGCACCGGGAGAAAAACTTGCATGCAGCTTCCTGGGTAACAGCGGCCTGGCCAAGGGCGGAAGCGGCGATGTCCTCTCCGGCATTTTGGGAGCCATGGCTGTCCGGGGGCTGCCGCTGCCCACTGCTGCCCGGGCGGGAGCTTTCCTCCACGGGAGAGCCGCCGGTTTGGCCGCCGGTGAGTGGGGGCCGGACTCCATGCTCCCCACCGATGTGGCTGGAGCTTTGGGCAGAGCCTTTTTGGAGAGCGCCGGGAGATGAGGTCTCACGCCTATGCTGAAACGATGCACCGCCCTGTTCTGCTGCCTTTTTTGCATCCTCTGCGCCGGATGCTCCTCTGTGAGGGATGCCGCCACCGACTACGGCGCCTTGGCCAGGGAGACCCTGGCCAAGAACTATTCTTTTAAAGCCCACATAGCCTGGGAGGACATGACGGCCGACGCCGACCTGGCCAAGAGCTCTCCCACCGATATCCAGGTGGATTTCACCGCGCCCGAGACCCTGGAGGGCCTCTCCGCCGTTTTCAGCGAAAGCCAGGTTAAGGTTTTCTACCGGGGGATGGAGATGGACCTGGGGGAATATGACATCCCGGCCCAGTCCATCCTGCCGGTGCTATGGGAGCTTCTTTCCGCCGATTCTTCCCTGTGTCTGACCGCCGAGGCGGGGGAGGAGACGGTAACCGCCAAGGGCAGCCTCTACGTCACCGCATTTGAGATCAACTTTGAAAAAGAAACCATGAAGATACAAAATATTTCCATCCCCGACCTGGGAGCCCAGGTCACGGTGACGGAATTCGAATTCTTATGATCCCCAAGCCCGTTTCCCTTCCCGGGGAGCGGGCTGTTTTTATAGCTTGCCTGCGGCGAGCTGCAAAAATAGCCATGCGGCGGCGCTGTCCGCCGCGGCCTTGCAACCCTGAGCGTCCGCCTG
>JAEXZK010000194.1 GCA_023451415.1 Bacillota bacterium
GAGATGGGCAGGCCCTTGGGGTAGGACTGGGGGTAGCCGCCGCTTGCCAGGATGACGCAGCAGGCGCTGTCCCCGCTCCATTCCACCGGGGTCTGAGCCAGGGTGCCCCTGACGGTGGCCTCCATGATGGTCAGCAGGTCGCTTTTGAGCAGGGGGAGGACCACCTGGGTCTCCGGATCGCCGAAGCGGCAGTTGTATTCAATGACCTTGGGGCCCTTGGGGGTGAGCATCAGGCCGAAGTAGAGGCAGCCCTTAAAGGGCCGGCCCTCGGCCTTCATGGCCCGGATGGTGGGCAGGAATATCTTCTCCATGCACTCTCCGGCCACGTCGGGGGTGTAGTAGGGGTTGGGGGCGACGGTGCCCATACCCCCGGTGTTGAGGCCCTTGTCGCCGTCCAAGGCCCGTTTGTGGTCCATGGAGGAGACCATGGGGACCACTGTCTCCCCGTCGGTGAAGCTGAGGACGGACACCTCGGGGCCGGTGAGGAACTCCTCGATGACCACCCGGCTGCCGCTCTGGCCAAAGACCTTGTCCTCCATGATCTCATGGATGGCCTTCTCGGCCTCCTCGCGGGTGCCGCAGATGAGGACGCCCTTGCCCAGGGCCAGGCCGTCGGCCTTGACCACCAAGGGGACGGGGGCTCCCCCGCGGACATATTCCAGGGCCTTGGCGGGGTCGTCAAAGACCTGGTAATCGGCGGTGGGGATGCCGTATTTTTTCATCAGGTCCTTGGAAAAGACCTTGCTGCCTTCGATGATGGCGGCTTTCTTATCGGGCCCAAAGGCGGGGATACCCGCCTCGGCCAAGGCGTCCACCATTCCCAGGCAAAGAGGGTCGTCGGGGGCCACCACCACAAAGTCGATGGCGTGCTCCTTGGCATAGGCCACCACCCCGGGGACGTCGGTGGCGGCCACAGGGGCGCAGACCGCGTCCTGGGCGATGCCGCCGTTGCACGGCAGGGCGTGGATCTCGGTGACGGTGGGGTTTTCTTTCAGCTTGCGGATGATGGCGTGCTCCCGCCCGCCTCCGCCGACTACCAGCAATTTCATTGTTTATCCTCCCAGCTATGGCTCAGTGATGGAACAGGCGGATGCCGGTGAAGGCCATGGCCATGCCGTACTTGTCGCAGGTGGCGATGACCTGGTCGTCCCGGATGGAGCCGCCGGGCTCCGCTACATACCGGACGCCGCTGCGGCGGGCCCGCTCAATGTTGTCGCCAAAGGGGAAGAAGGCGTCGCTGCCCAGGGACACGCCGTCCAGCTTCAGGAGCCACTCCTGCTTTTCCTCGGCGGTGAGGGGTTCCGGCCGTGTGGCGAAGGTGTCGGCCCAGACATCATCTCCCAGCACGTCCTCGCTCTGGTCGGAGATGTAGACGTCGATGGCGTTGTCCCGGTTGGGGCGGGCGATGTCGGCCCGGAAGGGGAGGGCCAGGACCTTGGGATGCTGCCGCAGCCACCAGATATCAGCCTTGTTGCCTGCCAGGCGGGTGCAGTGGATGCGGGACTGCTGGCCCGCGCCCACGCCGATGACCTGGCCGTCCTTGGCGTAGCAGACGGAGTTGGACTGGGTGTACTTGAGGGTGATGAGGCTGAGCACCAGGTCGATCCTGGCGCTTTGGGGGATCTCTTTGTTGGCGGTGACCACGTTGGAGAGCATGTCCTCGTCGATCTTCAGCTGGTTGCGGCCCTGCTCAAAGGTGACGCCAAAGACGTCCTTGTGCTCCACGGGGGCGGGAGTGTAGTCGGGATCTATCCTGACGATGTTGTAGCCGCCCTTCCGCTTGGACTTGAGCACCTCCAGGGCGTCGGCGTCGTAGCCGGGGGCGATGATGCCGTCGGAGACCTCGTGCTGGATGAGGCGGGCGGTGCTCAGGTCGCAGACGTCAGAGAGGGCGATCCAGTCGCCGAAGGAGGACATGCGGTCGGCGCCCCGGGCCCGGGCATAGGCGCAAGCCAGGGGGGACAGCTCCCCGTCGCCGGTAAAGTAGATCTTGCGCAGTGTGTCGCTGAGGGGCAGGCCCACAGCCGCGCCGGCGGGGCTGACGTGCTTGAAGGAGGAGGCGGCGGGCAGGCCGGTGGCGGTCTTTAGTTCTTTTACCAGCTGCCAGCTGTTGAAGGCGTCCAGGAAGTTGATGTAGCCGGGCTTTCCGTTAAGGACCTCGATGGGGAGCTGGCCCTCTTTCATAAAAATACGGGAAGGCTTCTGATTGGGGTTGCAGCCATATTTCAGTTCCAGTTGGTTGGCCATGGGTGCGCTCCTTTCGGTTTTGTGGATATGGGGGCCGGGGGTCAGGCCCCGTGTTTGTTGATGATGCGGGTATCCGCCTCGCCGGTGGCAAGGTCGATGTACCGCACAAAGAGGGAGACCTTGTTGCCGCTGTCCAGGCTTTCCCAAAGGGCGGCGGTGAAGGCGTCGATGTCCCCCTCCAGGGCTACCCGCTCCGGCTCCCCTTCAAAGGAGGGGATGGGGCTGCCGTCGCACTTGTAGGTGTGGAGGAAGCGGCCCTCCCCAGCGGGGAGGCCGGGGTAATCGAAGAACTGCCGCTGGACAAAATCCCCGTTGCCGTCGGCGCTCTTGAGGATGGACATCTGCATCTCAAAGTCCTGCTCCTTGTGGAGCCAGGTGACCAGGCCGGAGATGCGGGGGGTCCAGTTGGGGCCGTCGGGCTCAAAGGTCCGGGCCCGCAGGGCCTCCTCAAACTCCCCGCCGCAGTCCATGACGTCATAGATGGTGTCCGTCTGGTCGCCGTTGGTGACGATGGTCAGGTTCTCCAACTCCCGGACGGGGTGGTAGATGATGAGGGAGGGGTCGGTCATCTTGGAGGGGTCGTGGGCCTGGGTGCGGATGCCGTCCTCGGTCTCCACAAAGACCCGGTTGCGGCTGTTCTCGCTGCGGCCCATGATGAAGTAGGCGATGACGGCGCTTTTGCCGTCGCCGCTTTTGCCGATGACAATGCCCCGGCCGGGGTAGCTGTTGCCCCGCAGCAGGGCCATGATATCCTGTTTTTCCATGGTTTATGCCTCCTCTTTCCGCTTGTCCCTGAGCTCCCGGCAGCACAGCTCCAGGGCCCGGGGCAGGATCTGCCATTCCGCCTCTTCCATCACCCGCTTCTGAAGGGTCTCGGCGGTGTCGTCCTCCCGGATGTCCACCGCCTTCTGGAAAAGGATGCGGCCGCCGTCGGTGATCTCGTTGACCAGGTGCACCGTGGCGCCGGTGACCTTGACGCCCCGGTCCAGGGCTGCCTGGTGGACCTTGAGGCCATAGAAGCCGTCCCCGCAGAAGGCGGGGATGAGGCTGGGATGAACGTTGATGATCCTGTCCCGGTAAGCGGCCAGGATATCGGGCCCCAGGATGCAGAGGAACCCGGCCAGGACCACAAAGTCGATCCTGTGGTCCCGGAGGACATCCAGCAGGGCCTTGTCAAAGTCCCGGGGGTCGGTGTAATCGGCCCGGCGCACCACGCAGTGGGGGATGCCCGCCCCGGCGGCCCGCTCCAGGGCATGGACCCCGGACTTGCTGGACACCACCAGGGACAGCTCCCCGCTGGGGATCCTGCCGGCGGCCTTGGCGTCAAGGATGGCCTGGAGGTTGGTGCCGCCTCCGGAGACCAGTACGGCTACCTTTACCACAGCTCCACACCGCCTTCGCCCTTGACCACCTCGCCCATGATATAGGCGTCCACGCCCTGGTCCCGGAGGATCCGGACAGCCTTGTCGGCGGCGGCGGCGGCCACGGTGACGCACATGCCCACGCCCATGTTGAAGGTGTTGAACATATCCCGCTCAGGGATGTTCCCCGTCCTCTGGATGAGGCCGAAGAGGGGCGGGGTCTGTACCTTTGCTTTTTCGATCCGGGCGGTAAAGCCGGGGGCCAGGGCCCGGGGGATGTTCTCATAGAAGCCGCCGCCGGTGATGTGGCTGACGGCGGAAACGTCCGCCTGCTCCAGCAGGGCAAGGATGGGCTTTACATAGATCCGCGTGGGCTCCAGCAGGGCTTCGCCCAGGGTGCGGCCCAGCTCGTCAACACGGCGGTCCAGGCCACCCTTTTCCACGTCAAAGACCTTGCGCACCAGGGAGAAGCCGTTGGAATGGACGCCGGAGGAGGGCAGGGCGATGAGGGCGTCTCCCGCCTTCATCCGGGTGTTGTCCAGGATCTTGTCCTTGTCCACCACACCCACGGTAAAGCCCGCCAGGTCGTACTCATCCACGGGGTAAAAGCCGGGCATCTCGGCGGTCTCACCGCCGATGAGGGCGCAGCCCGCCTGGACGCAGCCCTCGGCCACGCCGGAGACGATCTGGGCCACCCGCTCGGGGATGTTCTTGCCCACGGCCACATAGTCCAGGAAAATAAGGGGCTTTGCGCCGCAGCAGATGACGTCGTTGACGCACATGGCCACGCAGTCGATGCCCACGGTGTCGTGCTTGTCCATGAGGAAGGCCAGCTTCAGCTTGGTGCCCACGCCGTCGGTGCCGGAGCAGAGCACCGGCTTCTGGATGCCGGTCATATCCAGCTCAAAAAGGCCGCCGAAGCCGCCCAGCCCCCCGATGGCGCCGGAGGTCATGGTGCGGGCCACATGGGCCTTCATCAGCTCCACGGCCCGGTAGCCGGCGGTGATGTCCACACCGGCCGCTTTATAGCTTGCGCTCTCGCTTTTCATGCCTTGTCCTCCTCTGCTTTGCTGCTCAGTTTTTGTTCAAATTTGGACTTCTGGGCCTTGGCCGGAGGCGGGGTGGGGTAGTCGCCGGTAAAGCACCCGGTGCAGAAGCCGCAGCTGCTCCGGTCCGCCAGCTTGTCCAGATAGTCCACGTTGAGATAGCCCAGGGAATCCACGCCGATGATCTCCCGGATCTCCTCGATGGTGTGGTTGTGGGCGATGAGGTTGTCGGTGGAGTCGATGTCGGTGCCAAAGTAGCAGGGATACAGGAAGGGGGGCGCGGAGAGCCGGACGTGGACCTCCTTGGCCCCGGCGTCCCGGAGCAGGCGCACGATCCGGGCGATGGTGGTGCCCCGGACGATGCTGTCGTCCACCAGGATGACCCGCTTGCCCGCCACGGTGGAGGCAACGGTGTTCAGTTTGATGCGCACCGCGTTCTCCCGCTGCTTCTGGCTGGGCTGGATGAAGGTACGGCCAACGTACTTGTTTTTGATGAAGCCCACGCCGTAGGGGATGCCGCTCTGCTTGGCATAGCCCAGGGCGGCGTCCAGCCCCGAATCGGGCACGCCGATGACCACGTCGGCCTGGACGGGGTGCTCCAGGGCCAGGAAGGCCCCCGCCCTCTGCCGGGCGATATGGACGCAGGAGCCGTCGATGACCGAGTCGGGCCGCGCGAAGTAAATAAACTCAAAGATGCAGGCGGCGGTTTTTTCCTGGCAGTGGCTCAGGTCGCTTTCCAGCCCCTTGTCGCTGATGACCACGATCTCGCCGGGGCGGACGTCCCGGAGGAAGGTGGCGCCGATGCTGTCCAGGGCGCAGCTCTCGCTGGCCACCACATAGCCCTCCCCCAGCCGCCCGATGCACAGGGGCCGGAAGCCAAAGGGGTCCCGGACGGCTATGAGCTTGGCGGGGCTCATGACCACCAGAGAATATGCCCCTTTGATCTTATCCATGGCGCGGCCGATGGCCGCCTGGATGGAGGG
>JAEXZK010000205.1 GCA_023451415.1 Bacillota bacterium
GCTCTCCTCACTCTGGACGTAAAGGGAGAGGTATCCGGGCCGGGGGTCCTTTTTCATCTGGGCACGGAAGTATACCAGCAAAACGGTGGAAAGGACAAAGAGGACAATTCCCAGGACCTGGGACACCCGGAAGCTGCCCCACATGAGACTGTCTGTGCGCAGTCCCTCCACCATGGCGCGGCAGAAGCCATACCAAGCCATATACCACAGGGCCACCTGACCGTCATATTTGCGGCGGGAGGCGATGAGGAAGGCCAGCACCAGGAAGCCCAAAAGATCCAGCACGGACTCGTAGAAGAAGGTGGGATGGACGGGCAGGGACGGGTCCACCGTGATCCCCTGGGCCGCCAGGGTGGACTGCATGTTGGTCAGATAGGTCTGGATGGTGCGGGAAGTCATGCCCCATGGCAGGTCGGTATTTGTGCCGAAGGCCTCCATATTGAAGAAATTGCCCCACCGGCCGATGGATTGTGCCAGCAGCAGCCCGGGAAGGCTGGCGTCCAGCATGGGCCGCAGGGGGAGCTTCTTGACCCGGCAGGCGATCCAGCCCACCAGGATGGCCCCGATGACGCCGCCGTACATGGCGATGCCGCCCTCCCGGACTGCAAATATCTTCATCAGGTCGTCCTTGTACATATCCCACTGGAAGATGACAAAATAGGCTCTGGCGCCTACCAGGCCGCCCACGATGGCCCACAACAGAACGTCCAGGCCGTCATAGGGATGGATGCCCGCTTTTTTGGCCCGGAGGTGGAAGTACCACACCCCCGCCAGAAAGGCCACTGCAAAAAGAATGCCGTACCAGTAGATGGAAAAACCTCCTACGGAAAATGCCACGCGGTTGATGCTCAGCTCCCAGCCCAGGCCGGGAAAGGTCAAGGTGTCTGTCATGAAACACGCCCCGTTTCTTTCTCTTGGTGTGATATTTCGGCCCTCATAGGGGGCCTCAGGTGGCTCAGGCCACAGGATCGATGATGGAAATGGCGCTGTACCGGGGGTCAAAGTCCTCCGCCAGGCGGCGTTCCAGATCCTCCACGGTCATATCCCGGAGCGCGTCCAGGAGTTCATACATGTTGGAAAGCCCCGCAAAATGGCTCAGGACCAGAAGGCCTGCCACCGCGTCCACCCGGCTGTACATACCGATGTAGCGGCCGTAGGACGCCTTGCGGCAGCGGGCAAACGCTTCCCTGTCCAGCCCCTCCCGGCGCAGGCGGTCCGCCTCGGCGCAGAGCTGGCGGTAGACCTCCTCGGGATCGCGGCTCTCTCCGCCGTACATGCAGGTCATATAATCCCGCCCTCCCAGCACCTCATACTCAAAGGTAGCGTTAATGAGGCCGCTGTCGTAAAGGCGGCGGTAGAGGGGGGAGGATTCTCCGCAGAGGATCTCCATGAGGACCTCGTTCTGGACCTGGTGGAGGAGGTTCTCCTTCTCCGTCCCGGGCAGCCCCTTGAAACCGATTTCAAACTGCGGGGTGGAGACGGGCAGGCTCCTCCGGGTCAGGTGTGCGACCACCTCCCGGGGCTCATCCACCGTCTGCCGCTGGATTTCCATCACCTCGGCAGTGGGCAGGATGCGGTCAGCCAGATCGATGACCGTCTGGGCCTCAAAGTTTCCGGCCACCGCCAGCACCATATTATTGAGGTTGTAAAAGGTGCGGTAGCAGCGGTACAGGAGGTCGGCGTCGATCTGGGCGATGGACTCCACCGTGCCGGCGATGTCCAGCTTTACCGGGTTCTTCTGATAAAGCGCCTCCAGCAGCCCCACCATGGAGCGCCAGTCGGGGCTGTCGTCATACATCCTGATCTCCTGACCGATGATCCCCTGCTCCTTGGCCACTGTCTCGGGGGTAAAATAGGGCTTGGAAACAAAGTCCAGGAGTATTTCCATGGACTGCTCAAAGTTATCCGAGCAGCTGAAAAGGTAGGCCGTCCGGTCAAAAGAGGTAAAGGCGTTGGCGCTGGCGCCGGTCTTGGCATATTTGGCGAAAGCGTCGCCGTCCTCACACTCAAACATCTTGTGCTCCAGGAAGTGGGCGATGCCCGCAGGGACGGTGACAAAGCCGTCGTCCTGCTGGGTCTTGAAGGTGGTGTCTATGGAGCCCACCTTGGCCGCAAAGAGGGCGTAGGCGGTGGAGTACCCCTGCATGGGGCAAAGGAGGATGGTCAGCCCCGAGGGGTGACGGATGGTGGAATAGCTTTGTCCCAGGACCTGGGAGGAAATAAGTTTGTTATGCATCAGCCTTTGCCTCCTTGCTGGTAAGGAAATAGACGGTATCCAGAGTGACGCCGGCGGCGGCCTGCTCCACCTGAGCGCGGCCCACCTTATCCATGGCGGCCAGCTCCTGTTCGGGAGACTCCCCGCGGCCCCGGAGGATCTGGGTCAGATACCAGCTCTCGGTGGCGGCCAGGCTGTCCCCCACCGATTTGAGGGAATTGGCGTAAGCCAGCTTGGTGGAAGCAAGCTCCTCGTCGGTAAACTCTCCCTTGGCGATGGCCTCCAGCTCCCGGAGGATGGCCTTCTGGGCCTTTTCCCGGTTTTCCTTCTCCACCCCGATGTCCACCATCAGGATGCCGGTGGCCTGGTCAAAACGGGCGGCACAGTAGTAGCAGAGGCTCAGCTTCTCCCGGACATTTACAAAGAGCCGGGCAAAGGGAGTTCCTCCGTAAAGGGCAGTCATCATCCGCATGGCGTCCTGCTTGTCCCTGCTGGAGACATCGCCGGGGCGCATCCCCAGCACCAGCTTGGAC
>JAEXZK010000281.1 GCA_023451415.1 Bacillota bacterium
CCTTTTGCTCCTGGCACTCGCAGGCAACGCCAGGACCGGCGATCTCCTGCTGCTTCTGCTCCACCAGACGGACGGCGTCAAACTGGAAGTCCGGGCTCATTTCCACCATGACCTCCAGGGTGTCGGAGTTGTTGACCCGGTCCACAATAAGCAGGTAATGGGGCGAGGTCTGCCCGCACTGGAAGAGGACGCTCTCCACCTGGGAGGGGAAGACGTTGACACCACGGATGATGAGCATATCGTCGGTGCGGCCCCTGGGCTTGCTCATTTTGATGAGGGTGCGGCCGCAGGAGCACTTCTCGCGGCTGAGGGTGGCGATATCCCGGGTGCGGTACCGCAGCAGGGGGAAAGCCTCCTTGGTGATGCAGGTAAAGACCAGCTCGCCGCTTTCGCCCTCGGGCAGGACCTCTCCGGTGTCGGGGTCGATGATCTCGGGGATAAAGTGGTCCTCGCAGACGTGCATCCCGGTCTGCTCAGCGCACTCATAGGCCACGCCGGGGCCTATGATCTCGGTGAGGCCGTAAATGTCGTAGGCCTTAATGCCCAGCAGGCGCTGGATCTCCTGGCGGGAGTCCTCGGTCCAGGGCTCGGCGCCAAAAATGCCGGCGCTCAGCTTGATCTCGTCGGGGCTGATGCCCATATCCCGGAGGGTCTCGCCGATGTAGGTGGCGTAGGAGGGAGTGCAGCAGAGGATATCGCTTTCAAAGTCCTGGAGGATCTGGATCTGCCGCTTGGTGTTGCCGGAGGAGACGGGGATAGCCACTGCGCCCAGGGTCTTGGCGCCGTAATGGAGCCCCAGACCGCCGGTGAAGAGGCCGTAGCCGTAGGAGACATGGATCTTGGAGTGGACGTCTCCGCCGGCGGCCACAATGGCCCGGGCGGCGGTGTCACCCCACACCTGGATGTCGTGCTCGGTGTAGCCCACCACGATCTGCTTGCCGGTGGTGCCGGAGGAGGCGTGGAGCTCCACCACTTCCTCCATGGGTACGGCAAAGAGCCCATAGGGATAGGTGTCCCGCAGGTCCTGCTTATAAGTAAAGGGGAGCTTCTTCAGGTCGTCCAGGGTCTGGATGTCGTCGGGAGTGATCCCGGCTTCCTCCATCCGGGCGCGGTAGTAGGGAACATGCTCCCAGACATGATGGACGGTGTGGATGAGGCGGGCGGTCTGGAGAGCCTTGATCTCTGCCACAGGAGCCACCTCGATGGGATTGTAATAGGGTCTGCTCATGGGTCTTGTTACCTCCGTTGCTTTTCGGGTACAAAGATCAGGCCTTGGCCTGGAAGTGATCAAAAAGGGCGCGCCCGCTCTGGAAGGCCTTCTGGTTCAAAGGGAGCAGGGCAGGTTTGAGGCAGGCCTCCAGGGCCTTCTGCCATTCCGCCTCGGGGATGTCCAGCAGCCGGGAAAGAAGGCCCATGAGGACCACATTGACGGCCTTGGGGCTGCCGGCCTCTTCGGCGGGGGTCAGGGCGTCCACGATCCAGGCGTTTTTGCAGACGGCGCGGAGGTTTTCCTCCAGGCCCTGGGGGTACCGGGCCGCGCCGGTGATCACCGGCATGGGCATGATTTGCTGGGTATTGGCGATGAGGACCCCGTCCTCCTTGAGGAAGCCGCTCCAGCGGGCGGCTTCGCACAGCTCAAAGGAGATGAGGACGTCGGCCTCCCCCTGCTGGATAATGGGGGAGGAGACCTTGTCCCCGTACTTGACATAGGTGACCACGGAGCCGCCCCGCTGGGCCATGCCGTGGACCTCGGAGACCTTGACGTCGCAGCCCCGGCCCACCAGGAGGGTGCCCAGCAGCTTGCTGGCCAGGAGGGAGCCCTGACCGCCGACGCCGACGATCATAATGCTTTTGGTGTTATTCATGGGCGGCAGCCTCCTTGATAGCATGTTTGGGGCAGAGCCCGACGCAGAGATCGCATCCCACGCAGAGGGTGGGGTCGATGGCGGCCTTGCCCTCTCCAAAGGTGATGGCCGGGCAGCCGATGCCCATGCAGGCCTTGCAGCCGATGCAGTCCCCAGCGTCCACCATCAGGGCAGGCTTCCGCTTGACGGTTTTCAGCAGGGCGCAGGGCTTCCTGGAGATGACCACCGAGGGCCCGTCATGGGCCAGGGCGGCCTTCAGGGCGGCGGAAAGGGCCTTCAGGTCGCCTGCGTCGGCCACGGCCACATGGGAGACGCCCACCGCCTCGCACAGCTTCTCCAGGGAAAGCTGAGGGGCTGCGCCGCCCCGGATGTCGTAGCCGGTGGTGGGGTTCTGCTGGTGGCCGGTCATGCCGGTGATGGAGTTATCCAGGATTACCACCGTGGAGGCCCCCTTGTTGTAGACCATGTCTATGAGGCCGGTGATGCCGCTGTGGGCAAAGGTGGAGTCGCCGATGACCGCCACCGAATGTTTGGCGGACTCAGCGCCCCGCATTTTGTTGAAGCCGTGGAGGCCGGAGATGGACGCGCCCATGCAGAGGGTGGTGTCCATGGCGCTCAGAGGGGGCAGCGCGCCCAGGGTGTAGCAGCCGATGTCCCCAAAGACGGTGACGCCCAGCTTGTGCAGGGTGTAAAAGACGCCGCGGTGGGGGCAGCCGGGGCAGAGGACAGGGGGGCGGACGGGGACGCTTTCAGGGTAGGCGCAGCCCTTGGGGGGCATTTCTCCCAGGAGCTTCTGGCGGATGAGCTGCTGGCTGATCTCGCCGATGCAGCCGAAGTGGTCCTTACCGGTGACCTTGACGCCAATGGTGGCGCAGTGGTTCTCTATGACAGGATCCAGCTCCTCCACCACCACCACCTGGTCCACAGAACAGGCAAAGTCCTGGATCAGCTTGACGGGGAGGGGATTGAGGAGGCCCAGCTTGAGCACAGGGGCGTCTGGCATGGCTTCCTTAACATACTGGTAGCAGATGCCGGCGGTGATAATGCCGATGCGCCGGTCGCTGCCCGGTTCCACCCGGTTGAGGGAGGTGGTCTCGGCAAAGGCCTGGAGCCGGCGGGTGCGCTCTTCCACAAAAACATGGCGCTTCTGAGCATTGGCAGGCATCATGACGTACTTGCCGGGGTCCTTGGTATATTCCCTGACGGGATGTTCCTCCCGCCCGGAGAGGGAAACAATGCTTTGGGAATGGGACACCCGGGTGGAAAGGCGAAGCATGGCAGGAGTGTCAAAGTCTTCGGAGATTTGGAATGCCGCTTTGACAAAATCAATACATTCCTGGGAATCGGCGGGCTCCACCATGGGCAGCTTGGCCGCAATGGCATAATGCCGGGAGTCCTGCTCGTTCTGGGAAGAATGCATCCCCTGGTCATCAGCCACAGCCACCACCATGCCGCCGCCCACACCGGTGTAGGAGGTGGTAAAGAGGGGATCGGCCGCCACATTGAGGCCAACATGCTTCATGGCGCAGAAGCTGCGCCCTCCTCCGATGGCTCCGCCCATAGCCGCCTCATAGGCTACCTTTTCGTTGGTGGCCCATTCGGTGTAAATCTCGGGGTAGGAGCTGGCGAACTCGGTGATCTCGGTGCTGGGGGTGCCGGGATAGCTGGAAACCAGCAGGCAGCCGGCCTCGTAGAGGCCCCGGGCCACCGCCTGGTTGCCCAACATCAGTTGTTTCATTGGCTCACGTTCCTTACTTATGGATTTTTCGACAGGATAAACGGTCTACCCCAAAGTATAGCACAAAACCCGGGGAGAGAAAACCGTGGATTTACCTTATTTGGCTTCCTTGCGCAGGTCTACGATTCGCTTGGCCTTGCCGGCGGTGCGCTCCAGGCTCTTGGGCTCGCAGAGGCTGACGCGGCAGTCCAGGCCCAGGACGGTGCGCAGCTGGTGCCGGACAGAGCCCGTCAGGTTTTCCAGTTCGCTGTATTTCTCCAGCACCGAGCCGTCCACCAGCTCCACCTTCACTTCCAGGGTGTCGGAGTAGCCCTCCCGGCGGATGATCAGCTGGTAATGGCCGCCCACCTGGGGGATGTTCATGATGACGCTTTCGATCTGAGAGGGGAAGACATTGACGCCCCGGATCTTCAGCATGTCGTCGGTGCGGCCCATGACCTTGTCCATCCTGGCATGGGTCCGGCCGCAGCGGCAGGGCTCGGTGTTCACCCGGGTGATATCCTTGGTGCGGTAACGCAGCAGGGGGAAGGCCTCCTTGGTCAGGGTGGTGATGACCAGCTCCCCTGTCTCCCCGGGCTCCAGCACCTGGCCGTCGGGGCCGATGATCTCCCAAAGGAAGTGGTCCTCGGCAAAGTGGAGGCCGTCCCGTTCCTCGCACTCCCCGGAAACGCCGGGCCCGATGAGCTCGCTCATGCCGTAGTTGTCGGTGGCAAAGAGCCCCCAGGCGTCCTCGATCTTCTGGCGCATCTCGGGGGTGCAGCCCTCGGAGCCCAGCAGGCCCAGCCGCAGCCGGAAGTCGTCCTTGGTATAGCCCAGCTCCTTGGCGGCCTCGGACATATAGAGGCAGTAGGAGGGGGTGGAGATGACGGTGGTGGTGCCCAGGTCCTTCATCAGCATCAGCTGCTTTTCGGTGTTGCCGGTGGAGGTGGGGATGACCATGGCCCCCAGCCGCTCCAGGCCGTAATGGAGGCCCAGGGCCCCGGTAAAGAGGCCATAGCCGAAGCAGATCTGGGCCACGTCGTCGGCAGTGGCTCCCGCTGCGGCGCAGAGCCGGGCTACAAGATCCGCCCAGGTTTCGATATCCCGCTTGGTGTAGCCCACCACGGTGGGCTTGCCGGTGGTGCCGGAGGAGGCATGGATGCGCACCACCTCCCGCTGCGGGACCGCGAAGAGCCCCGTGGGGTAGTGGTCGCGGATATCCTCCTTGGTGGTGCAGGGCAGATACCGTATGTCGGAAAGGGTCCTGATCTTATCCGGATCCAGCCCCGCTTCGTCAAACTTTTTGTGGTAGAACTCCACATTGCGGTAGCAGTGGCCGGCCACCCACTTCAGCCGCTCCAGCTGAAGGGCCTCGATGTCCTTCCGGCTCATGGTTTCGATGTCCTTGCAGAAAAATCCCACGTCTTTTCCTCCTAAACGGCGCTCAAAAGCGCCTGGTGTTTTGCAGTTTAAACCACTAAATTAAAGGCCTCAAAAGGAAAGAGAGACCAAAAGCCTCTCTATCATCTTTGTCACATTAATCATAACGCAAAAAAGGGCGGGGAACAATGTGCAATTTCCACAACAGATGGGGGCAAAATAGAGGAAGGATGCTGAAATCACCCGCCAAAGGTGTGCTCAATGAAAATTTTGAGCCCAATAAGGACCAAAATAGAGCCGCCGAAGATTTCGGCGCGGCTTTTGAGAAGGCGTCCTGCCCGCTTGCCGATGGAGACCCCCACCAGGGAAAAGCAAAAAGTGATGGCGCAGATAAAGGCGGCGGCGGGGACGATGTCCACCCGCAGCGCGGCCAGGGAGATGCCCACGGCCAGGGCGTCGATGCTGGTGGCCACGGCCTGTAGGGCCAGCTGCTTGTAGGTGAAGCCGACGGCGGGGCAGGATTCGTCAGGGTGGCGCAGCTCCGAAACTGCGCCCCAGATCATGCTGCCGCCCAGGTACCCCAGCAGGACCAGGGCGATGACATGATCCAGGCTCTGGATGAGGCTGCTGACAGCAGAACCGGCCAGGTACCCCAGCACCGGCATCAGCCCCTGGAAGCCGCCGAAGAAAAGGGCGGTGGCCAGCATTTGGGGCTTGGTGTACTTCTGGTAACAGATACCGTTGCTGATGGAAA